>JAXJRQ010000063.1:0-4118 GCA_036310525.1 Clostridia bacterium | reverse complement strand
GGAGGGGTTCCATCCCCTCCCGCGCACAAATATATTACGGGAGGGCACAGAGACCCTCCCCTACAATCACAAACGCAAAACACCCCTATAAATTACAATTTATATATTAAACAAAGGATAACTCCGTTATTTATGGGGAACAATACATAAAAAAGGAGAAAACACGCATGGCAATAAACATATTAATCTGGTTGATACTGATATGGTGCGCAGTAAAAACTGTCGGATACGGAATATACACACTAAATCGAAAAAACATAACGGGAGCGGTCAGTATATTCATACTGTCATTGCTGACATTATCCGCAATTGCGGTATTTATATAAGAAAAACTTTTATTTACTATTGTAATTGGGTATTGATTAATGATATAATATATTTATCGCACGAAAGGATAAATATAATTACATCATGGAAAAGGAATATACATGCTTTTTTTCGGGGCATCGTGTTTTGCCCTCTGCAAAAAAGGAAACAATAAAAAAACTGCTCACCGAAGCAATCATAAACTTAATAGAAAATAAAGGCGTGACCGATTTTATAGCAGGCGGTGCGCTTGGTTTTGATACAATGGCAGCTGAGGCGGTTTATGCGCTTAGAGAAAGCTACCCGTATATAAAGCTGCACATGTACTATCCCTGCTATAACCAGTTCAGCAGATGGTCATATAATGACAAATACAAATGGCGCATTTTAGATTCAAAATGCGACAGCCGTCTTTTTATTGTTGAAGGTGAGTACACTGCGGACTGTATGCAAAGGCGTAACCGCAGAATGGTTGATGATTCGTATTACGGAATATGCTTTTGCATGAAAGACAACACCGGCACCGGCACAACAATGCGATACGCACTTCAGGCAGGACGCAATGTTGAAAATATTGCTGATATGCTTTATGAAGGATAAAAAATACAGATTATGCAATGCATAATCTGTATTTTTTTGGTTACATACTTTCAACTGTATCAATTCCCAATAAATTAAGTGCGGTTTTAATAACCAGACAGGTTGCATCAACGAGTGCAAGTCTTGCTTTTTTCACATCATCGGGAACGTCGCTCTTCAAAATAGGATTTGCATTATAGAACTTATTGAAATCCTTTGCAAGGTTTGTAACGTATCTGTTTATATAGAACGGCTCATTTTTATCAGCCGCCGACTTAACAGCATCGCCGAATGCGTTAAGCTGTTTAACCAGTCTGTACTCGTCATCAGAGGTCGCATTATTAAAGTCAGCATCCGAATAATCAATATCCCCTGCACGTCTTAAAATACTCTTTCCACGTGCATAGCTGTACTGACAATACGGTGCCGATTCACCGTCAAAGTCGAGCATTGTATCCCATGCGAAAACAATATCCTTTTCACGTGAATTTTTAAGGAAGGTGTAAAGAATAGCACCGATACCTATTTTCTTTGAAACCTCATCAATATTATCTATCTGAGTACCGTTATTTTCAATAATCGCCTTTGTTTTTTCGATTGATTCGTTAAGAACATCCTCAAGGAACACCACATCTCCGTTTCTTGTTGACATGCTCTTTCCCGGAAGCTTTACAAGACCAAACCCCACATGTGTACAGTTCTTGCTCCACTCCCAGCCTGCTCTTTCCATTACAGCAAATATCTGCTTGAAATGCAGTGCCTGCGGAGTACCTACTACATAAATGTTTTTGTCGAAATCATATGTTCTGTGGCGGTAAAGTGCAGCCGCAATATCACGTGTTGCATAGATTGTAGCACCGTCCGACTTCAGAATTATACACGGTGGCATGTTCAGGTCTGACAAATCAACAACCTGTGCCCCCTGCGACTCAACAAGCAGACCCTTGTCACGCAGAATGTCCACAACCTCCTGCATTTTATCGGAATAAAATGCTTCGCCGTTGTATGAGTCAAACTCAACACCCAGCATGTCATACACACGCTTAAACTCAACCAGACTCTGCTCCCTGAAATATGACCATAACTCGGTTGTTTCCGCATCGCCGTCCTCAAGCTTTTTGAAATATCCTCTCGCCTCGTCCTCAAGTGCGGGATTTTCCTCGGCTTCCTTGTGGAAGCGTACATATATTTCAAGCAGTGAATTAATCGGGTCTTTTTCGATTTTCGCCTTATCGCCCCACGCCTTGTATGCGTAGATAAGCTTTCCGAACTGTGTTCCCCAGTCGCCCAAATGGTTAAGCGACTGCACGTTATATCCGAGATGCTTGTATATTCTTGCGAGCGAGTTGCCGACTGCGGTCGAGAACAAATGTCCTATATGGAACGGCTTTGCGATGTTGGGTGACGAATATTCAACAAGTGCGGTTTTACCGTTGCCGATGTCCGAGCTTCCCCAGCTTTCGCCTGCCTTATTAATTGCGTTTATTGTGTCTGCAATAAATTCCGAACGGTTAAAGAAGAAATTCACATAACCGCCCACTGCTTCGCATCTGTCAAGGACAGTATCACCGTCAAATTTCTGTGCAAGCTCCTGTGCGATTAAAGGCGGTGCCTTGCGCATTACCTTCGCAAGCGGAAAGCACGGAAATGCAAGGTCGCCGAGCTTTTCCTCGGGCGGAACCTCAACTGATGCAGAAATAACGCTTCTTTCAAGCTCTGTAATTTGTGTCAGTTTATCTATAACGTATTCTTTAAAATCCATATTAAAATCTCCATTTCTGTATTACATATCTATTATATATCGCATGCGTAACATTGTCAATGCTAAAAATACATAATTACCCAGCACACATTAAGCGCAAAACCTATAATAAACAGCCAAAAATCAAGCTTTCGTATGTTTTTGCCGTCCATGTTCACAAGCGAAAGGAATAAAAACGGAAGAATGTCGTTTGTGTATCTGTTTCCGTAATGCGCACCGCCCATTGTTTTGTGCATCGTGATTGCAAAAAGGTGTATAAGAATGGTTATAAAAATGAGGATATTGAGCTTTTTGTCACTGTCCCCTTTTATCAGCGAGCGCACAAAATATATGATATACGAAACAAATACAGGACTTGCAACGAAAATACAAAAACCGTTGTGCTGTATAAAGGCAAGCTTCCCGTTGTCGTGTGTGAGCGGAAAACGGAACAGACTCAGTATATTTTCACGCAGATATGCAATGTTGAACTGTCCCGTTGAAACACGCATAAATTCGGGCAGATAGTTGTGTCCGAACTCAAATATTGAGCCAAATCTCGCATAATTGAGTATCATGTACGACAGCGCAATTATAAACGGAGCAATCGCACAATACCACTTGCTTTTTAGTATTCCTACAAGTGAAAGTCCCTGTTTTTTGTATTCACCAATCAGCAGATACAGAATAACAAAAATGTATATTATCTGAAACGGACGGCATCCGACCGCACATGCCCAGCATGTGAGCGAAAGTCCTGCCTTGCCTTTTATGGCATAATAAATGCTCATCATTGAAAGCGCAAACGCCATGTTCTGTGCGATAAACCATACCCACGGCACGCATGCATTTGTGAGCCAGTTTGAGCCGATGGTGATAAATAATCCCCAAAAAAGCGATTGAGCGGCTGATTTTGAAAACATGTCGGAAATTTTTACTGCGTAAATTCCCGAAAGCAATGAGAAAATAAGCGTCAAAAGCATGTCCGCTCTTTCAAAGCCGATTACCGCAAACGGAAGCATCATATACGACGGAAACGGCGGAAAGCTGACAAAGTATTTTCCTTCAAAAATTGCAAGCTCAAGGTGCGGATAGTCACGTCCGAGGTCGAGACGTCCGCTAAGCCAGCTTTGCGCCTGCAGCATGTACGAGTTGTACGGGTTTGAAGCAAACAGCTGTCCTGTTATTATGTTTAGCAAAAATAATGTAAGCGCAATGATTATTGACACGCATAGTATATTTAGTTGATTAGTTCTTTTCATAGTAGATAATAAACCCCTTAAATTATGCGGCTGGTTAAATTTCCGCATCTTACTACTTTTCGTTCGGGGCAGTACACTCGTACAGCACCCTCACTGCAAAGCAGCAACCTGCAAAAATTTTCCTCAGCCGTGCAGTTAGGATATTCAAATTGTAATTTATCGGGATGTAAACAATTATCCCACCGTAGGGGAGGGGTTCCATCCCCTCCCGTGCACAAATATATTACGGG
>JAXJRQ010000062.1:0-1826 GCA_036310525.1 Clostridia bacterium | reverse complement strand
CCTTGTGTAAAGGGAGGTGGGTTTTGCGTAGCAAAACTCGGAGGGATTGTTCGTATATAATTAGCGATAATGCTGATTTTACAATCCCCCAGTCGCCTTCGGCGCCAGCCCCCTTTACACAAAGGGGCCTTCCGCTGCGATTATGCTTTTGCATAGACCTTTTGCACGGCTGAGGAAAATTTTTGCAGGTTGCTGCCAAACGGATTGACGGCGTATGTTTATACGCCGAATGACGTTTGGTAGTAAGATGCGGAAATTTAACCAGCCGCATAAATTACAATTTATTCTCCATTACTAATAATAACAAATCCTTTTCCGCTTTTAGTCTTTATTTCGCACACATCATCCACGATAACATTACTGTTACCACGACTTTCGCCAATGTGTATTGTTTCGTCATTAAGCGGATAGTCAAGTCCTTTTGTTTTTAACCCACACAAATCACCGTTTATTGGAATTATCGACAGTGTTTTCCCCTTTTTTCCGACAAATTCAATTTTATCTGTAAACGGGTAAATTTCGTTATTATCATCAATTATACAGCTGTTTTTACATCGAAACAAAAGAAGCATATTGTTCAGTGTATGATCAAGCCGTGTTCCCGTCATGCCAAACATAATTATTTCATCGTATCCGTTTTCACATGCATACATAACGCTGATTTCACTGTCCGTAAAATCTTTACGTTTAGGATATATGCATTTTTCTATGTCGTTATCGGGAATTTTTGACGAATCAAAATCACCGATAATCAAATCGGGAACTATGTTGCATTTTTGTGCATGATAATATCCGCCATCCGCACAAATCACAAAATCATCACAAGTCACTGTATTTTTAAGAGTGGTATAATCGTTGATTGTACCGTTACCTATAATTACTGCTCTCATCTTAAAATCTTTTTAACCGAGCCTGCTATATCAGTATTGAATACAGCAGTACCGGCAACTATAACATTTGCGCCGACCTTCAGAACGTTGTCTATATTTGACAAATTCACACCGCCATCTACCTGAATATTAAAATCATCGCCAAGCTTATTTCTGAGATATGTAATCTTTTCATTTACTTCGGGAATATATTTCTGACCGCCATATCCCGGATAAACGCTCATAACAAGCACCATATCAACAGCATCAAGATATTCTTCTATTGCCGATACGGGTGTATCGGGCGAAATCGCTATACCTGCTTTTTTTGAGCGTGCATGTATCATTTCGATACACTTTAGTGGGTTTTCGGTTGCTTCCACATGGAAGCATACACCGTCTGCGCCTGCATCAATGAATTTATCTATATATTTTTCCGGCTCAACTATCATAAGATGAACATCAAAATACACATCCGTACACTTTCTCAGCGATTCAATCACAGGAATTCCGAAGCTGATATTCGGGACAAATCTTCCGTCCATGACATCAAGATGCATCCACCGTGCACCTGCTTTATATGCTTCATTAACCTGTTCGCCAAGCTTTGTAAAATCCGCCGCCAGTATTGACGGTGATAAAATCATTTTTGCCATTTTATTTATATTCCTTTCTGCTTTCTCTCCCACTCCTTGACACGACTAAGCTGTGCAAAGAGTTCTTTGTAGCTTTCATATCTTGACTGTGCCATTTCACCGTTATCTGTCATTTCCTTTACGGCGCATCCGGGTTCGTTTATATGTGAACATCCTCTGAACCGACACGCTTGTGAACAATTTTTTATTTCCGGAAAATATCCGCCAAGCTCGTCCGCAGTTATTCCGCTCACTTCAAGTGATGAAAATCCCGGTGTATCAAGCACAAATCCGCCGCCGTCAAGTTCAAATAATTCAACAT
>JAXJRQ010000061.1:0-2118 GCA_036310525.1 Clostridia bacterium | reverse complement strand
GAACTGCGTCTACTACAGATACAACTGCACCAAGAACCTTTTCAAAGAAGCTTGAGGGAACGAAAGTTCTGTCTTCTCTGATTTCGGGAGCAGCTTCAAGCTCTGTGCCTGAGTATGAATTTGTGCCGATAACCATTGTAGCATTCACATCATCCTTAGCAAGTGATACTGTTTTTGTTTCACCTTCCCAGCCTACTGTGTAGCCAAGAGCTTCAGCAACTGCTCTGACAGGAATCATGAATGTGTTTTTGTCAATATCAAAGCTGATCTGACCGATTTCTGTTTCGCCTGCTTTAAGTGTTGTAACCTTTGTGTAGTCAACAGCGGGAGCTTCTTCCGCGCTCTTTTCAAGAACAACAACCTTTACGGGAGTTGTCTGTGCAGGAATACTTCTTGTTGAAGTGGTGTAGAATACTGCAAGGCTCTTGCCTGCAAGTGAGTTAACCTTTTCACCGTCGAGGTTTACAATTTCCGTGCTATCCTCAAGGTTAAGTGCAAGAGTGTTAGCTGTGTTTACGAGCATACCGTCGCCCTTTGAGTAAATGTCAACGTCTACCATAACTTCAGCTTCTTCGTCAAGCATAACGTATACTTCAGCTTCTTCATCAGCCATAGTGTAGATAAGTGCTTTACCGGTAACCGGTTCAATAACTTCACCCTTCATATTAAGAACGATGCTGTTTGTGTTCTTGATGATTTCAAATGAACCTTCGCCTATTTCAGCTTCTACTACTTCATATGCACTCTTGAAATCGGGAGTAGCTGTTTCATCCTTGTTATCGTCTGACTTAGCTTCAACAGCTTTTCCGAGAACAACTATTTTGTCGGGGTTTGTCTGTGCAGGAATGCTCATTGTAGCCATGCTGTAGAATACGATAAGATCCTTGTCAGCAAGCTCTGTGTGAGCAACCTTTTCACCGTTAAGGTCAGTAATGTTTGTGTTTTCATCAACATTAAGTGCAAGCTCTTCAGTACTGTTTACTACAGCGCCGAAAGTTTCGCTTACTTTATATGTATCAACATCAACTGCGATTTCAGCGTCCATAACGATTACAATTGCATCTGTGCTTTCTGAGGTAAATACTTTTACCTTGTCGCCGTCCTTAAGCTCAACAGCTTCACCCTTTGTATTAAGGATAACGCTTGCGTTAAGGTCAACACCTTCAATTGCACCGTCTTTGACTTCTGCGTCTGCTACTGTGTATTTTGCAGCCTTAGTTTCTGTTTCGCTTATAAGTACAGGGGTTTCGCCTGTAGTTGTTTCTTCTGCTGCTAATGCTGCTGTTGATGATGCAAGCATCGCTACTGCAAGAAGTGTAGTAAAGATTTTTTTGTTCATATCTTTTCCCTTTCCTTTTCTTTTTTGAAATGTTAAAGCTCATTTTTTTGAACCTTACGGAGGTTTAGACGTAAAAAAACATTATTTGTTCCGTATATTTGTGAATAAAATGTAAACAATAAGCTTGAAACGCAAAAAAATGCAACGTTTTTTCGGGGAGAAATATAGTGTTTTACAGTAAAACAGTTGTGATTTTCATTCCTGAAAAAATATTAAAAAATTATTTGTCCCATATAAATATTTTCATAAAAAGGGACAGAAAGGCTGGATAATTATGAGAAAATTAGCATCAATTATAATTGCTGCAGCGTTAATTTCAATGCTTAGCGCATGCGGTTGTTCAAATTCAAACGTAACACCGACAACCGAACCTACCGCAACACCGGATATTACCGACAGAGCGGAAGATATGAACAATAATGATAATAACAACAATAATAATGATAATAATGGTGCGAATACTGCTGAAAAAATGGGCGATGACATGGGCAATGCAGTTAAAGATACAGGCGATGCAGTGGGAAGTGCTGTTGAAGGCGTAACGGATGCTGTAGGAAATGCCGTAAGCGGCTCAAATCAATAAAATAATATATAAAAGCCAAGATGCTGTACACAGTATCTTGGCTTTTTACTTACTGAATTGTAATTTATCGGTGAGATAAATATTATGTTATTGTAGGGGACGATGCCTACATCGTCCCGTTGTTATGTTCACGGGCGGATGTGGGCATCCGCCCCTACGGCGGTAAATTGTATACAGTTGCAAACAATTATATTTG
>JAXJRQ010000060.1:0-12199 GCA_036310525.1 Clostridia bacterium | reverse complement strand
ACACTCAAGGGCCCGAATCTTTGCGCAATGAGCGAAATGTGCAAAAATGTAAGCGCAGACGTAATTGCTTCGGGCGGTGTAGGAAATATTGAGCATATAAAATCGCTTGTTCCCACAGGCGTCGAGGGTGTAATCGTAGGAAGAGCGCTGTATACGGAAAATGTGAAGCTTTCAGAAGCAATAAAGGCAGTAAAATGAAGAAATCGGTAAGTCTGATAAGACGTGCAATTGAAGATTACAATATGATAAACGACGGCGACAGGATTGCTGTCGGCGTTTCGGGCGGAAAGGACAGTCTTGTGCTGTTGTGTGCGCTTGCGGAGCTTAAGAAATATTATCCGAAAAAGTTTGATATTGTGGCGCTTACGCTTGATTTGGGTTTTGAAACCGATTATTCGCCCATTGAAAAACTATGCGCTGATTTAGGCGTGGAATACAAGATTAAGCACACCAATTTCAAGGAGATTATTTTTGATGTGCGCAAGGAGTCAAATCCGTGCTCATTGTGTGCCAAGATGCGACGTGGTGCGCTAAATGACATGGCGTTAGAGAACGGCTGTAAAAAGGTTGCGCTGGGGCATCATAATGACGATGTGCTTGAGACGTTTTTCCTGAGCCTGATTTACGAGGGCAGAATTAACTGTTTTTCGCCGGTTACTTATCTCGACCGCACCGATATTACGCAGATACGCCCGATGATATATGTGCGTGAGCGTGATGTAAGGGGCGTGGTGCGAAATCATGAGTTGCCCGTAGTGAAAAACAAATGTCCCGTTGACGGCGTGACAAAGCGACAGTACATGAAGGATTTAATCAGGCAGATAGAAAAGGAAACCACTCCCGGACTTCGCAAACGGCTTTTCCATGCAGTACAATACAGCGACATTGACGGCTGGAATCCGGATAATCTCGGTTGACTTCATAAGGAAAGGAACAAACATGGCAAAATATTATGCCGTGAAAAACGGCTATCATACAGGAATATTCCGCACGTGGGAAGAGTGCAGAAAAGAAGTGAGCGGATACAGCGGTGCAGAATACAAAAGCTTCACTTCACGTGCCGATGCGGAAAATTACCTCGGTAACAGCGACGATTACATGCAGATTACGTTTGATATGTCGGGCGGAGAAGCGACCGCATATGTGGACGGAAGCTATAACGTGAATACGGGCGAATTTTCATATGGTGCAGTTGTGTTTCATAACGGCGAAGAGAAGTGCTTTAATGAAAAATTCTACGATGAAGAGCTTTCACAGATGCGTAATGTTGCAGGTGAAATTGCAGGCGCAATGCGTGTGATGCGCTATTGCACCGAGAACGATATTTCACACCTTGAGCTGTACTACGATTACGAAGGTATAGAAAAATGGTGTACCGGTGTGTGGAAAACCAACAAGTCGGGCACGATTGCGTACAAGGAGTATTTTGACAGCATAAAGGACAGCGTGAATGTACGTTTTCATAAAGTAAAGGGTCATTCGGGTGACAAGTACAACGATATGGCGGACAAACTTGCAAAAGAAGCACTCGGAATTAAATAAAAAACAAACCGGAGCAGTGAACTGCTCCGGTTTTTGCTTAATTTACTGTCAGTACAACCTTGCCGACATTTTCGCCACGCTGAAGAATTGCGTGTGCTTCCTCTGCCTCGGTAATCGGGAGAACCTTGTAAATAGTAGGCTTAACCTCGCCCGTTTCGATTTTGGGGAACACGTTCTTCACAAGCTCTGAAAGAATGTGCGCTTTCATTTCGGGAGTACGTGAACGGAGTGTACTGCCGACAATTCTTACGTTTCTTACGTAAATATTCTTTAAATCAATTTCTGTCTTTGTACCTGCAAGTGCGGCAATCATAATCCATCTTGCACCGTGCGTAAGATACGGCAGACATTCGCCCATATACTCACCGCCCAGACAGTCAATCGCAACGTCAACGCTCTGACCTTTTTCAAGCTCTGCCTTAAGTACATCGGCAGTAGTTTCCTTCGCCATGTTGATAACAACGTCTGCATTGAGGTGCTTTATGTTGTTTGCGATTTCCTCGTTAAGCACCGAAGTGATTACTCTTACACCAAACGCCTTTGCCATAGGAATTACAACGCTTGCAAGTCCGCTTGCGCCTGCGTGCATAAGCAGTGTATTGCCCGGCTTTATGCCGCCTTCGATGAATAAATTAAGGTATGCAGTTGCAAATGCTTCGGGAAGTGCAGCCGCTTCCTCCATTGAACAGTTTTTCGGTACGGGCATGAGCATGTCATACTTTACGGCAACGTATTCGGCATAACCGCCGCCGCCGAGAAGTGCACACACCTTATCGCCTATTTTCCAGTCGGACTTTTCTTCTGCCTCAGCGCCTACTTCAACAATTTCACCCGAAATTTCAAGTCCCATCCATTCAGGACATCCAGGAGGAGGCGGATAATCGCCCTCTCTCTGCATCAAGTCCGCACGGTTAAGCGCCGCACACTGAATTTTTACAAGAACCTCTTCACTTTTTATTACCGGATCGGGCACTTCGCTCCACGAAAGTGATCTGTCCGCATCATTAACAAGAATTGCTTTCATTTTTGTATCCTTTCCGTGCCTTGGGCACATGTACGTAGTTTATATATTAAATTGTACTATACTTTTACTTAAAATAAAATACATAATTCTATTAAAAACAGAAACTATTCTATTTATTTTTTCAAAAATCTTGAAATTTTCTGAATAAAATTATATAATAAAACAAAACAATTCTTTTAAGGGGTTAACGGTATGCAGATTTCATCTATTCCGCGTCTGTCTTTTTTCAAGGCAGAAAAATACGAATACCGCACCGAAAACGTATGCGATTTTTACAAAAGTCCACGTCCGCATACGTGTATGGGGCTTTTACTTGACGGCAGTGCTGAGTTTCATATAAACGGCGAGAAAATACCGCTGTCCGTCGGGGATATTATTTTTGTGCCAATCACGTCGGAATATGTGTCATACTGGAAGGGAAGTCCCGATATAAGATACATTTCAATGCATTTTATCTTTGATTCACCGAACGGACTCTTTACACCAAAAAAACCGCTTCTGCAAAAAATAACACCCAGGAATTTTGATGAATGCAGAGCAGATTACGAATTTATTCTCAATAATTTTGATGCAGAGGATGAATCGGTACAGTTTGAGGTTCTGGGAAGATTTTATAAAATAATCAGCATGACTTTGCCACAGCTTAAGTATAAATCAAAAAAAGACGTTGACGCACGCCTTAACAGTGCACGTGAATATATTGATTTGAATTATGATAAAAATATTTCCATTGCTGAACTTGCAAAAAATGCAAATATGAGCATTTCAAACTTTCATGCAAGCTTTAAAAAGTACTTCGGCACCGCACCGATTGAATATAAAAATAAGGTGTGCATTAACCATGCAATACGTATGCTTATTGAGGATAAAAACCGTTCCATTGAGGAAATAAGCGAACAGCTCGGTTTTTCGTCATCGACGTATTTCAGACGTGTGTTCCGGTCAATTACGGGACAGTCACCAAGAGAATATAAAAAGAATTCACTCTGTTTGTTTTTGTAAATTATAATTTATAGGGGTGTTTTGTGTTTGTGATTGTAGGGGAGGGTCTCTGTGCCCTCCCGTAATATATTTGTGCACGGGAGGGGATGGAACCCCTCCCCTACGGTGGGATAATTGTTTACATCCCGATAAATTACAATTTTTCACATAAAAAAAGATGAGAAAAACTCATCTTTTTTTACATTATTCAAGATCCTCGGGCATATTCCATGAATGATAAACATTCTGTACATCATCATGGTCTTCAAGCTTTTCAAGAAGTCTCTGCATATTTTTAATCTGTTCTTCATCTGTAAGGTCTGTCATTGTCTGCGCAATCATGCTCACTTCCGCTGAAGCAATCGTATACTTCGCTTCAAGTGCATCTCTTACAGCGCCCATATCAGCAGGGTCTGTCGTGATTTCAATAATACCGTCTTCAACAGAAATGTCCTCTGCGCCTGCTTCAAGTGCGTCCATTGTGATTTCGTCCTCGTCAATCTGCGAGTCCTCGTCCTCAATAACAATAACGCCCTTGCGGTCAAACATAAAGCTCACGCATCCCGACTGTCCCATGTTACCGCCGTACTTTGAAAATGCGGCTCTTACGTCTGCGGCTGTTCTGTTCTTGTTGTCTGTAAGTGTTTCCACGATTACCGCAACACCTGCAGGGCCGTAGCCTTCGTATGTGTTGCTTTCATAATTATCACCGTCGTTTGAACCGGCTGCTTTTTTGATTGTACGGTTGATATTATCATTAGGCATGTTGTTTGCACGTGCCTTTGCAATAACGTCCTTAAGACTTGAATTATTATTGGGGTCAGGGCCTCCCGATTTTACCGCAACGATAATTTCTCTTGCGATTTTTGTGAAAATCTTTGCTCTCTGCTGGTCGTTCGCACCCTTTTTACGCTTAATCGTACTCCATTTTGAATGTCCTGACATAACAATTCTCTCCTTAATTATAATTTACAACATTATATTTTATCACACAACATACGATTTTTCAAGAACTTTTAATAAATATATGTAAATTTTGCCCCTTATACAGCCAAATAATTACTTTTCAGTGTAATTTGTCTAAATTTATACATAAAAAATCTAAAAATGTATTTGAAATTTTGAAATAATGTGTTATAATATAGATGTCTTGTGTGTTAACAGGATTTATTTTAATGTAACGGAGGATTATTATGAATACCGGACTTTTAATTATGGCAGCAGGAATGGGCTCACGTTTTGGCGGACTTAAACAGGCCGCAGGTGTTGGTCCCGAGGGACAGATGATTATTGATTATTCTGTACATGACGCACTCGCTGCAGGATTTGACAAAATAGTAATGGTTATACGCAGAGACATTGAAAAGGATTTTCGTGAAGCATGTGGTAAGCGTATAGAAAAGATAGCTGACGTAAGATATGTTTATCAGGACATGGACAATCTGCCCGAAGGATTCAGTGTTCCCGATGACAGAGCAAAGCCATGGGGTACAGGTCATGCGGTTTTATGCGCAAGAAAAGAGCTTGATGTTCCGTTTGCGGTTATTAACGCAGATGATTTCTACGGTGCTTCGGTTTATAAAGATGTACATGACTTCCTTGTTGCCGAGACTGACATTTGCATGGCAGGCTACAAGCTCGGAAACACATTATCGGAAAACGATACTGTTTGCCGAGGTGTGTGCAGTACGGAAAACGGATATTTAAAGAGCGTTACGGAAACACTTGATATTCCCTTTAATACCGATATTCCGCTTGATACTACGGTATCAATGAATTTGTGGGGTTTAAGACCTGAGCATCTTGATATTTTTGAAGAAGAGTTTGTTAAATTCCTTAACGAAAAAATATCAATGCCCAAATCGGAATTCTATATTCCGCTCGTGATTGATAACCTTATTAACGAAAGAAACTATAAAGTAAAGGTCCTCGATACAGACGAAAAGTGGTACGGCATTACTTATAAAGAGGATTTACCGCTTATTCAGAGCGCTATCAGAAAGATGACGGACGCAGGTCTGTATAAATAAGGATTGGAGCTATAAAATGAATATAAAACTTTCAGATGTAATGAAGCATTTTTCTCTTGACTGTGACGTTAACGAATACGGCAACGGTCATATCAATAATACTTATCTGGTAAAACCCGATAAGTATATACTGCAGAAAATAAACACCAATATTTTCTGCGACCCTGATTCGCTGATGGAGAATATTGTTCAGGTCACTGAATTTTTAAAGGACAAAATTGCAAAGGACAACGGCGATACTAAGCGTGAAACTCTTACGGTTGTAAAAACCAGCGATGATAAAAACTTCTTAAAGATTGACAGTAATAACTGCTTCAGATGTTATGAATTTGTGAGCGATACTGTTACTCTTGAGGTTGCGGATAACCCGAACCAGCTTTACGAAGCGGCAAAGGGTTTTGCAAAATTCCAGAAAAGACTTGCTGATTTCCCGGCTCACAAGCTTGCAGAAACAATCAAGGATTTCCACAACACACCAAAGCGTTATGAAAACCTTGTTAAGGCAATAGAAGAGGACGCAGTCGGCAGAGCTGACAGCGTGCGTGAGGAAATCGAATTTGCACTGTCGCAGAAGGACTGGATAAGCTCGGTTGTTGACGGACTCAATGACGGAAGCATTCCGCTAAGAGTTACACATAACGATACAAAAATCAACAACGTACTGTTTGATAAGGATTCAGGCGAGGCTATTTGCGTAATCGACCTTGACACCGTTATGCCGGGGTCACTGCTTTACGATTTCGGTGATGCTTTAAGAATCGGTGCCGCATCTGCCGCAGAGGATGAAACAGACCTTTCAAAGGTAAACTTCATGATGGATTACTTCAAGGCTTTTGCAAAGGGATACGTTGAAGAGCTTGGCGACTGTCTTACAGAACGTGAAATTGAGCTTCTGCCGTTATCAGCAAAGCTTCTTACATATGAATGTGGTATAAGATTTTTAACAGACCATTTGAGCGGTGATACATATTTCAGAATTCACCGTGAAAATCATAATCTCGACAGAGCAAGAACTCAGTTTAAGCTTGTAAGAGATATTGATGCTCATTTAGACGAAATGAATGAAATAGTAAAAGAATTATTAAAGTAATATGATAAAGCATATCGCCATAAAAAGCGATATGCTTTTAGTATTTCTGCAAAATTCTTGCTTTTTCTCATAAACTATGATAAAATATCATCGTTGGATTTTTCCAACAATGATATTGGGCAAGTTCGAGGGCGGTTAGCCACCTTTTTTATTCTGCTGATTTCAGCAGGGATTGGGGGTGGTTTTATGGGAAACGAATACATAATTTGTTTTATGATTGTTCTGTTACTTCTTGTAATAGCCATAAAAAAATAACTGCTCCTCACGCCAAGATGCAGCAGTTATTTTAACTTGTTTTTCTGGCTAACCGCTTTGCGGTCTTGCCCTTTATCTGTTTATATTATAATCTAAATATTTGATTTTGTCAATAAAAATTACGAAAAAAGCTATGCAAACGAAAATTGTCTGCATAGTTTTTTCTTTCCCTTGAATAAATGATGATTTATCCGATTTTATACTCTGCCTTCTTTTTGCATTTCAAGATATTCATCATATGTGCACATACGGTCAATTATTGTGCCGTCTGCTTTGATGTCAATTATTCTGTTTGCGATAGTGTTCATAAATTCATGGTCATGCGATGCAAATATAACATTTCCCTTAAATGCCGTAAGACCGTTATTTACCGCTGTTATTGATTCGAGGTCAAGATGGTTTGTAGGCTGGTCAAGCAACAGCACGTTTGAACCGTAAAGCATCATTCGTGATAGCATACATCTTACCTTTTCTCCGCCCGAAAGCACCTGAACCTCCTTGAACACGTCATCGCCCGAGAAGAGCATACGGCCCAGGAAGCCTCGTATATATGTTTCATTCTGCGTTTCAAAGCCTTCGGGACTGAACTGTCTTAACCAGTCGATAAGGTTTAGTGTGCATCCGTCAAAAAATTCCGAATTATCCTTCGGGAAATAGCTTCTTGATGTACTTACGCCCCATTTGATACTGCCCTCGTCAGGCTCGCTTTCCTCGGCAAGAATTTTCATGAGTGCCGTTACGGCAAGCTCGTTTTCGCCGATAATTGCGATTTTATCGTCATGATTCATTGAGAATGAGATATTATTAAGAAGCAATTCGCCGTTTTCGGTCTTTGAAATGCCTTCAACAAACAACAAATCCTTACCTGCTTCTCTGTCCATATCAAATCCCACGAACGGATAACGTCTTGATGATGCGGGAAGCTCTTCAACGGTAAGCTTATCAAGCATTTTTTTACGGCTTGTAGCCTGCTTTGACTTCGACTTATTCGCCGAAAATCTGCGGATAAAGTTCTGCAGTTCGGCAATTCTTTCTTCTGCTTTTCTGTTCTGCTGTTTGATGATTTTCTGAATTAACTGACTTGATTCGTACCAGAACTCATAGTTACCGACATAAAGCTTAATCTGCGTATAGTCAATATCAACTATATGCGTGCAGACAACGTTTAAGAAATATCGGTCATGCGATACAACGATAACCGTTCCCTCATAATCCATCAAAAATTCTTCAAGCCATTCAATAGCCTGAATATCAAGATGGTTTGTAGGCTCGTCGAGAAGTATAATGTCGGGATTACCGAAAAGCGCCTGTGCAAGAAGCACTTTCACTTTTTCCTTACCGTCAAGCTCCGACATACCCTTATAAAGCACCGCTTCGTCAAGTCCCAGACCCTGAATCATTTTGGAAGCATTTGATTCTGCCTCCCAACCGTCCATTTCGGCAAATTCCGCTTCAAGCTCTGCCGCTTTTATTCCGTCCTCATCGGAAAAATCGGGTTTTTCATAAATTGCGTCCTTTTCCTTCATAATATCATACAGACGCTTATTACCCATGATAATTGTATCAAGAACGGTGTATTCATCATATGCAAAATGGTTCTGCTTAAGTATTGACATACGGCAGTTCGGGTCTATTGAAACCTCGCCCGTTGTTGAGTCAAGTTCACCCGAAAGAATTTTAAGGAACGTGGATTTTCCCGCACCGTTTGCACCTATAACGCCATAGCAGTTACCAGGTGTGAATTTCAGATTTACATCCTTAAACAGCATTTGTCCGCTGAAATTAAGGCTGACATTCGTTACTGTAATCATTAATTTTCTCCAATCGTATTTTTTGCGATTTAGTGTAAATAAAATTTATTCAAATGACGCTATAAGGTCATTCATATTATACATGCCTTTTCCCTTGCCGCACATAAACTTCGCCGCCTTGATTGCACCTACAGCAAAGATTTCCTTGCTCGCCGCATGGTGTCTGAGTTCAATCAGCTCGTCGTTTCCTGCAAAAATAACCTCATGGTCGCCGACAATCGTTCCGCCTCTTACGGCACTTATTCCGATTTCCGTACCCTTGCGCTTTCTGCGTACGGAATGTCTGTCATACACGTATTCTGCCGGATATGACAGCGTTTCGTCAATTGCATCGGCAATTGCAAGAGCTGTTCCCGAAGGTGCGTCTATTTTCTGATTATGATGACGCTCAACAATTTCAATATCGAAATTACCCTCAAGCAGCTTTGCCGCTTTCTGACAAAGAGAAATGAGCAGATTTATTCCAAGACTCATATTTGCCGAGAAAAATACGGGGATTTCTTCTGCCGCCGCTTTAAATTCCTCTTTCTGCTCCGCACTGAAGCCGGTTGTTGCAAGAATAACGGGAAGATTACGCTCTTTGCAGTATTTAAGAATACTGCTTAAGCTCGCCGGATGCGAAAAATCCACCACTACATCAGCCTCGCCCGTGTATTCGTCAAGGCTTTTAAATACCGGATATGAGTTATTTATTTTGTTGTTTATATCAATTCCGGCAACGATTGTCACAGAATCGTCCTCTTCAACAAGACGTGAAATAACCTGTCCCATTTTTCCGTTACAGCCGTTCATTATAATTTTTGTCATACCGATCAATCCTTTCGTTTATTGCAACACAGGGACGGTCTCGCCATGCAAAACCGTCCCCTGTTATCGTTCGTAAAATTATTTGATAAGTCCTGCTGCACGCATACTGTTCTGCAATGCTTCGAGGTTCTTTTCTTCCATATCAAGAAGCGGAAGACGAAGATTTCCTACCTTGTAACCCATAAGATTCAATGCAGTTTTTACGGGAATCGGGTTAACCTCAATAAACAGATTGTTTATAAGGTCAAGATATTTAAGCTGCATTTCTCTTGCTTTTTCTGTATCGCCGTCAAAAAATGCCTGACACATATCATGTGTTTCCTGAGGCATAATGTTTGCAAGAACGCTGATTACGCCCTTACCGCCAAGCGAAAGCACGGGAACAATCATGTCGTCATTTCCCGAATAGATATAAAGCTCAGGAATTTCAGCCGCAATCTTTGCAGTATAGCTGATGTTTCCGCTTGCTTCCTTGATTGCAACGATGTTGGGAAGCTTTGCAAGCTCCTTAAGCACGGGAATAGGAATATTCACACCTGTTCTTGAGGGAACATTGTATAAAATAACAGGAATATTAACCGCTTCAGCAACAGCTGAGAAATGAGCGATAAGACCCTTACTGCTTGCCTTGTTGTAGTAAGGTGTAACCTGTAAAAGTCCGTCAGCACCAAGCTCCTCTGCTTTCTTTGACAGCTCAACAGCATGCGCTGTTTCGTTTGAGCCTGTACCTGCGATTACGGGAACTCTTCCATTAACCTTTTTTACTGTGTACTCAATAGCGGCAAGATGCTCTGCATCGGGCATTGTTGAAGCTTCGCCCGTTGTTCCGCAGATAATGATTGCGTCTGTGCCGTTTTCTATGTTCATATCAATAAGTCTGCCAAGCTCGTCATAGTTTGTTTTGTAGCCTTCAAACGGAGTTACAATCGCTACACCTGAGCCGGTAAACGGTAATGTCTTTGCCATAAAATCAAATCCTTTCAAAAATTAGTCCATATAACCCTTTGCAGTAAGCAGTTCTGCAAGAAGAACAGCACCGCCTGCCGCACCTCTTAATGTATTATGGCTCATTGAAACCATTTTATAATCATACTGTGTTGATTCTCTTAAACGTCCGCATGAGATTGCCATACCGCCGTCAACTTCACGTGCTGTCTTAATCTGCGGCTGGTCGGGAGCTTCTGCTTCCGTATATACATGGATAAACTGCTTGGGTGCATGCGGAAGCTCAAGCTCCTGAGGTACACCCTTATATTCTTTCCACATCTGCTGAATTTCTTCCACTGACGGTTTTTCTACTCCGTCCTTGAATGAGAAGAATATTGCGGCTGTGTGTCCGTTTGAAACGGGTACTCTGTATGTCTGACATTCAATCTGAAGCTCTGTTGAGGGAACGATTTCCTTGCCGCAAACCTTACCCAGTACCTTGTTAGGCTCAACCTCTGACTTCATTTCCTCACCGCCTATGTACGGAATGAGGTTATCTACCATTTCGGGCCATGTTTCAAATGTTTTACCTGCACCTGAAATCGCCTGATATGTTGTTACAAGCGCATGGTCGATGGGGTATTTGTTGTTTATAACTGCCATTGCAGGAAGATATGACTGCAATGAGCAGTTCGACTTAACTGCAACAAAGCCTCTCTTTGTGCCGAGTCTTTCACGCTGAGCAGGAATGATTTCGAGATGCTCAGGGTTGATTTCGGGAATAATCATGGGAACGTCGGGAGTATGACGGTGAGCTGAGTTATTGGATACAACCGGACACTCGCACTTTGCGTACTGTTCTTCAAGCGCTTTGATTTCGTCCTTTTTCATGTCTACTGCGCAGAAAACGAAGTCTACCATGCCGGCTATCTTTTCCACGTCACCCGTTGCGTCCATAACAGTCATGTCTGCAACCTCAGCAGGAATTTCAACATCCATTGCCCACTTTTTGCCTACTGCTTCCTTATAGGATTTGCCTGCACTTCTCGGAGAAGCGGCAAGAACCTTAATGGTGTACCACGGATGGTCGTTAAGAAGTGTGATAAATCTCTGACCTACCATTCCTGTTGCACCTATGATACCTACATTGTAATTATTTTTCATATCGTAACCATTCCTTTCCGTAACAGATAAAAGTATTCACTTTTACCTATTCGCTTTAGTCCGAATTTATTCGGACTTTGTTAAAATAATTTAAAATAGTAAAAGCAGCTGCATACGAGGATACTGCTGCTCTAATACACCAAGATACTAAAACGATAGCTCCCCATCATTGCTGATGACAGTCATACAGCTCTTAACTGTATGCCCAGCACGGATTTTACGGCAAAATCCGAACTTCGGCAGCGTTCCCTTTTGCAATGCTTCGACAATTTCCGTAAATCTTCACATCGTTACTGATGAAAACTGCGCCTCTACCTTATATATTATAATATTATCATTATTGTATCTATGTGTCAAGTATTTATTTATTTTTTGTTGCTTTGAACAATTTTTTTTGTTTTTTTTACGTTTTAATGTTAATAAGAATGAATAAATTGTAATTTATCGGGATGTAAACAATTATCCCACCGTAGGGGAGGGGTTCCATCCCCTCCCGTGCACAAATATATTACGGGAGGGCACAGAGACCCTCCCCTACAATCACAAACGCAAAACACCCCTATAAATT
>JAXJRQ010000059.1:0-5215 GCA_036310525.1 Clostridia bacterium | reverse complement strand
TCCTTGTCAAGAAACTCTCTTGTCATGCGATTCAGCTCATCAAGAACAATACTTTCAAGTGTCTTTACAGAAATAAACGCACCCTCGCAGGCACCCTTTGCCACGTGCTTTGTTGCACATTGCAGATAATGCTCACCACGACTCTTTGAAGAGCGCATCTTGTACCCACAGCACGAGCAATGAACCTTGCTTGCAAATATGCCGATGTTCCCCGTTTCAAACGGCTTTGCCCGACCTTTAATCATAATCTGAACTCTGTCCCAGGTTTCACGGTCAATAATCGGCTCGTGAGTACCTTCAACCTTGTACCATTGGTCTTTTGGTCTTGGCTTGTTTTCTTTGGTTTTGAACGAAATACTGCCATACTTGCCCTGAACCATATTACCGATATACATTTCATTCGTCAGCATATCGGATATTGCCGAGTATTTCCACAAGGTACTATTCTTTGAGTCGGGTTGCTTATACCTAAGACCGTTCAGACGTTTGTATTCGGTAGGATTTGGGATTCCTCTGTCATTAAGCCGCTTTGCTATGGCGGTTTTACCCATACCCTGCAAAAACAAGCTGAATACCTCACGCACAACCTCTGCTGCTTCCTCGTCGATAATCAGATGCCCTTTCTCGTCAGGATCCTTCATATATCCGTAAAGAGCAAATGCACCGATGTGATAACCGTTCTCACGTTTCGTATTAAATGTACTTTTGATGTTTCTCGACATATCTTCAAGGTACCATTCATTCATAAGTGCATGAATCTGCCTTGATTTTTTGTTATTCTCATCGTCAGTATCAGCATTGTCTGTAAGACTTACAAAACGGATACCCCACCTTGGGAACAGTCCGTGTATGTACTTTTCAACAAGTTCAAGCTCACGGGTGAATCTCGACTGTGCCTTACATAAGACTATATCAAACTTCCTCTCCTCCGCATCGTGGAGCAAACGGTTGAATTCAGGTCGCTTTCTGTCCGCACCGGAATAATCATCGTCGCTGTAAATGTTATAAATTTCCCACCCTTGTTGCATTGCATACTGCAAAAGCATTGATTTCTGATTCTTTATACTTTCAGAATCGTCTGTTTTGTTTAGTTTGTCTCTGTCTTCTTCAGATAAGCGGCAATAAATTGCTACTTTGTCCATTGCTTTCTCTCCTTTTGGACAGAACAAACCGCTGCGTATTTATTATATCGCATAGCGTATCGCCTTGTCTATTTTTTTACAGACCTGGAATTTTCCAGTCTGTTAATCAGTTCAATCCACTTTTTGGAGAACTGACTTTTGTCAAGACTTTCGCCATTTTTATAAATATTTTTTATGTAATCTTGCTGGGTTTTCTTTTTGTCCATAACTGTCAGCCTCCTTTTTAGCGGATTATGCTATTACAGTAATATGAACAAGGGCAGGTCCGTTATTACAGTTTACTTTTCAATTATTCAGCTGATTTCTTCAGCATACCATTTATCCGTTAGCTTCATTACAAATCGTATATACTTTTCTTTTTCAAGAACTGTGCTTGTTTTTGATATAACATTTATTCTGAGTTTGTTAAGTTCATCGACAACACACCATGGTGGAAGCTGATTATGCATAAGGCCGACATAGTTAAGGTTCGACAGACAAAACATAAGTTTTTGTTCGGCTGTACCGCATTTATGCTTAACAGTTTTGAAACGCCCGAAAAGGAGAATAAATTTAAAAGCTTATTCTCAAATCTGTTTAATCAGGCAGTTGTTCCCTTCTATTGGTCCGACCTGGAACCGGAAGAGGGGAAAGTGAGGTTTGATCGAGACAGCGAGAATATTTACAGACGTCCTGCACCCGATATTGTTATTGATTTTTGCCGTGAATACGGAATAGAGCCTAAAGGTCATTGCCTTACATGGTGCTGGTTTGTACCTCAATGGCTGGAGAAATACGGCACTGAGGACAGAAAACGCATACTTGAAAGACGATTCAAAGAGATTGCGGAGCGTTATGGAGACATCATCCCGTCGTTTGATATTGTAAACGAATCAGCTTCGAATTACAGAATAGGCAAAAACACGCTTTTTGAAAATTATGACGAGATTGGTCTTGAATTGGGAGGTAAATACTTTAAGAACAATATAAAAATATTGAACGAAACCAACGAAGCCATATGGCGCGATTACGTCACGGAAGGAAAATATATGGCGTTTAATATGCAGCTTAAGGAGTTTATCCGAAAAGGCTTGCCGATTGATGAAATAGGTCTGCAATATCACATTTTTGAACGACCGGAAAATTTTGAAAATAATAACACCTTCCTCAACGCAGAATATATGCTTGAGGTTTTGAACATATTCGATGAATACGACCTCCCAATGCACATTTCGGAAATAACAATTCCGAGTTACAGCGGCAAAATTCCTCAGAATGAGGAAATTCAGGCTGAAATAGTGGAAACACTGTACACAACATGGTTTGCTACAAGGAACATGAAAAGCATAGTCTGGTGGAATCTTGTTGACGGTTATGCCGCATATGCTCCGCTCGGCTCGGAGGACGGCGAGAATATGTATGCCGGAGGACTTGTTCATTTTGATATGACAAAAAAACCGGCATATGAAGCTCTTGACCGTCTGATAAACCATGAGTGGAAAACGACATTTGAGGCACCGGTGAAAGACGGTGAATATTCATTCCGCGGTTTTTACGGAGAATATGAGATTGAAATTACAACCGGCTCAGGTACAGAAAAACATACAGTAGTTCTTGATGAGGACGGTATGGAAGTGATACTTTAAAAGGAGCTGTCAGAACATGAATAATTTTAAGATACGCTGGATCGGACAGAGCGGATATATCTTAAGCGATGAAAACACAACGATATATCTTGATCCGTATCTCTCCGACTGTGTAAACCGTGTTGCGGGACGGGAACGAATGGTTCCCGCACCCGTTTCGGCACAGGATATAAAGGCAGACGCATTTATATGCACGCACAATCATCTTGACCATGTTGACGTTGATTTGATTGAAGAGATGAATATGGACGGAATAGATTTTTACGCACCGACCGACTGTGAGGAAACGTTATGCGGCCTTGGAGTCACAAGCTATATACCGTTTGACTGCGGTGCGAAAGTAAAAATCGGTAATTTTGAGATAGAGGCGGTATATGCCGACCATACGGTGCCGGCGATAGGTGTTGTTGTGACATACGGAGAAAACAGATTGTATTTTACAGGCGACACGTTTTATAATGAAAAGCTTGAAGATGTAAAATGCGATATATTATTTGTGTGCATAAACGGCAAGCTTGGAAATATGGACGTAAACGAGGCGGTTAAGCTGACGGAAAAGATACAGCCGAAAACGGGAGTGCCGAATCATTACGGGATGTTTGAGTCGAACACAGAGGATCCGCACAAATATACGGATAATATATCCAATGGCTTTATAATGGAATTTAACACAACATACACTGTTGAGAAAGGAACATTGAAATGAAGTTTAATGACAGAGATGAAATAATCGCGCTCACTCCCCAATGGAAGGGCGAGCGTTTTGATGATGGACGACCAAAAGTTGATGATAAGTATTTAAAGGCATTAAAGACGTTGACACTTGAGGAGGTTTGGAAACCGATATTTGTAAAGGGATATGAGAGTCAATTTGAGGGCAGATTGCACACGCTGCACGATGACGGAAGAAAGCTTATCGGAAGAGCGGTTACGGCAACATATTGCCCGTTCAGACCGGATCTTGATGAGGTTGTAAAGAACGTAGGCAGAAGCGAAAACAGAACAGGTACATATAATCAGTGGGTTATAGATAACCTGCAGGAGGGTGACGTACCTGTAATAGATATGTACGATAAGATATACAAGGGTACATTCTTAGGCGGAAACCTCACAACTGCTTTATACAATAAGACAAAGAACGAAAACGGCGGAGCAGTAATCTGGGGCGGTATAAGAGATACCGAGCAGATGAAGAAGGTTGCTGACACACAGGTATATTACAGAGGTATTGATCCTACACCGATTCGTGACTTTATCATGATGGGATATAACACAGCAACAAGAATAGGTAATGCGATATGCTTGCCGGGTGACATTGTATTCGGTGCGGGCGGCGGTGTTCTTTTCATTCCGAGCCACCTTGTTGAAGAGGTTGTAGGCGGAGCGGCAAAGACACAGGTTAAGGATTTATTTGGTTTTGAGATGATAACACTTAACAAGTTTACAACCGCACAGATAGACAAGAACACATGGACGAAAGAAATGCTTGACCTGCTTATGGAGTTTATAGAAACAGACGACCGTGCGGCAGAGTATCGCGGTTTGGATTGGTCGCTTGAATACGACCTTGCGATAAACGGAGATCCCAACGATACACAATCGGCACTTTAATGAAAATGCGTTACGAAATAAATGAATTTAAAACCCTAAAATATATAACTGCATATCCAGGTGGTTACATTAAGGGAAAG
Organism: Clostridia bacterium; assembly: GCA_036310525.1. GTDB lineage: Bacteria > Bacillota > Clostridia > UBA1381 > UBA1381 > UBA4716. The sequence goes on along the minus strand of JAXJRQ010000059.1, from coordinate 757 downwards.
AAATATCCGATTATATTTTTTTTGCACGGAGCGGGAACAATGGGTACGGATGCCGAAAAGGTGATTGAAAATCCGTATTTTAAAGCAATTGAAAAATACAAAGATTTTCCGTTTATCACAATTGCTCCGCACAGCGGTGAGAATACATGGTTTGATGTACTTGAGACTCTTAAGGAGCTTGTGATAAACGTGTCAGAAAGTGCATTTGCAGACAGCAAAAGAATATATGCAATGGGTGCAAGCATGGGAGGATACGGTGTATGGCAGCTTATAATGAGCTTGCCCGAGGTGTTTGCGGCAGCTGTACCGATATGTGGAGGCGGTATGTACTGGAATGCGGCAAAAGCACGGGATGTTTCGGTATGGGCGTTCCATGGAGAAAATGATAATGTGGTCTTTCCTGAAGAGTCAAAAAAAATGGTTGAAGCACTAAAAAATGCCGGGGGCAATGCGCGGCTGACAATTTTCTCCGATACCAATCATGATTCGTGGAATAAGGTATATTCTGACCGCAAGGTTTTTGAGTGGCTGCAAACGCATGAAAATGTGTATTCAAATGCTATTTATAATGTATACAATAATGAAGAATTATACGGATAAAAATATGTAATAAGGAGGGACTGTTTATGTTTGATTTAAGTGGTAAGACCGCGCTTGTGACAGGTTCAACGCAGGGTATAGGCTTTGCGATTGCCAAAACGCTTGCGGAACATGGGGCAAAAGTATTTGTGCATGGTGCGACAAGCATGGAAAAATG
>JAXJRQ010000058.1:0-5289 GCA_036310525.1 Clostridia bacterium | reverse complement strand
GGAACGACGGTGTACGAAGGTACTCCGAGCGACGCCGAGTAGTAAGATGCGGAAATTTAACCAGCCGCCAAATTACAATTTATCGGTTATCAAAACAACTCATCATCACATTCTTCCGGACTTGTGCTTTCGTCAACAAGCTCCATTCTGTTTACAGATACCTCATATGCGGTTTTTGTTATTGTTTCATCATTATTGAGCTTTTTCTGGTATTCTCTTGACTGAATCCTGCCTCGTATTTTCACATTATCACCCACCTGCAGTTCCTTTGCAAACCTGGCGTTTCTGCCCCAGGCGATGATGGGTATGTAGTCGGACTTGTTGTAGCTTCTGTTTACGGCGAGCAAAAGGTCGGTAATTTCTCTGCCGAACGGTGTTGTTCTGTATACGGGTGCTTTGCAGATATATCCGTTAAGATACAACTGGTTCGGGTTTTTACTGTCGCAGTCGGTGGCAGGTACAATATCACGTGCAAAAACCGTCAGTATAAGTCTGTTGCCGTCAGGCTCGGTGCAGTTATACGAACGGAATTGTCCCGTAATTTCCACCTTATCTCCCACGCAGAATATACCGTTTATTATAAGTCTTTCCGAAATCATCACACGGATATTATCATATGTTCCGCTAAGTCTCGGTATTCTAAGTGTAAATGTATAAAATTTTTCTCCATAAATTTCATGATTAAAGGTAAATTCGTCCTCAATTGTACCTATTATTATCGCTTTGTTATTTGTTGCAGTGTTATCCATTTGATTTATCCTCCTTGGTTTTACAGTAATTACAGCGTAAAAACGCTTTGGCATTTAGTTATATTTATTCCCATATTTCGTTAAATATGCGGATTAATTATAATATTTACATATTTTCTTGCTTTATTCCGGTTTTGTCTTGACAAAATCGCATTAAAATGAGATAATATATATTTAGATAGTTATGTTAATTCGGAGGTGTTAATGTTGATTGGAAAAATAATCGTGTTTATAATTTGCGCAATTTCGGCTGTGCTTACGTTCAGAGGCGAATGGGTAATAAAAACATTTTCAAAAAACGAATCTCCGTCTGAAAAACAGATTATGAGACTTAAATACACTGCTCTTGGATTGGCGGTGGCTGCATTCGTTGCGGTATTGCTTACACAGTAAAAAATATGCGTATGGTTTACCCGTAACCATACTGCATTTTCAATAAAATCTTCGGGTAGAAAGGTTATGTACAATGGAAGAATCAAAGAATATTGCAAAAACATATAATCCTGCCGAATTTGAGGACAGGCTCTATAATGAATGGATTGAAAAGGGATATTTTCATGCGGAAATAGACAAGAATAAAAAGCCTTTTACAATAGTTATTCCGCCTCCCAATGTAACAGGTCAGCTTCATATGGGACATGCTCTTGACGAAACCTTGCAGGACATTCTTATCAGATATAAGAGAATGCAGGGTTATTCTGCACTGTGGGTTCCCGGAACAGACCATGCAGGAATTGCGACTCAGATTAAGGTTGAAGAGGAGCTTCGTGTGAACGAAGGTCTTACAAGATACGATCTCGGTCGTGAAAAGTTCCTTGAGCGTGTATGGGACTGGAAGGAAAAGTACGGAAGCAGAATTATTAATCAGCTTAAGAAAATAGGTTCGTCGTGTGACTGGGACAGAGAACGTTTTACAATGGACGAGGGTTGTTCAAAGGCTGTTAAGGAAGTATTTGTTAACCTTTATAATAAGGGACTTATTTATCAGGGTTCAAGAATTATCAACTGGTGTCCGCACTGTATTACCGCTCTTTCAGATGCCGAAGTTGACCATGCTGAGCAGGCAGGTCATTTCTGGCATATCAAATACCCTGTAAAAGACAGCGATGAGTTTGTTGTGATTGCAACAACAAGACCCGAAACATTATTTGGTGACGTTGCGGTTGCGGTTAACCCTGAGGATGACAGATACAAGCATATTGTAGGAAAGACACTTGTGCTTCCGCTTGTAGGCAGAGAAATTCCCGTTATTGCCGACGAATATGTTGATAAGGAATTTGGTACGGGTTGCGTAAAGATTACTCCTGCTCATGACCCGAATGACTTTGAGGTTGGTCAGCGTCATAATCTTGAACAGATTAAGGTTATGAACGATGATGCTACCATGAACGCATATGCAGGCAAGTATGAGGGCATGGACAGATATGACTGCCGTAAGGCAATGATAGAGGATCTTGAAGCACAGGGACTTCTTGTAAAGATAGAAGATCATGCTCATAATGTAGGCCAGTGTTACCGTTGCGGTACAACTGTTGAGCCTATCATTTCAAAGCAGTGGTTTGTAAAAATGCCGCCTCTTGCAGGTCCTGCAATTGAGGCTGTTAAAAATGATGAGACGGAATTTGTTCCCGAACATTTTGAAAAGATTTATTTCCATTGGCTTGAAAATATCCGTGACTGGTGTATTTCACGTCAGTTATGGTGGGGACATAGAATCCCTGCATTCTATTGTGATGACTGTAATGAGATGGTGGTTACAAAGGAGGACAGTGCAGTTTGTCCTAAGTGTGGTAAGCCAATGCGTCAGGATCCCGACACCTTGGATACATGGTTCAGTTCAGCATTGTGGCCGTTCTCAACTCTTGGATGGCCTGAAAAAACACCTGAGCTTGAATATTTCTATCCCACAAGCGTGCTTGTAACGGGTTATGATATTATTCCGTTCTGGGTAATGCGAATGATGTTCTCGGGAATTGAGCATATGAACGAGGTTCCATTTGATAAAGTATTTATCCACGGTCTTGTACGTGATTCCAAGGGTAGAAAGATGTCTAAGTCTTTGGGTAATGGTATTGACCCGCTTGAGATTATTGACCAGTACGGTGCAGACGCATTGAGATTTAATCTTGCAACTGGTAATGCACCAGGAAATGATATGCGTTTCTATATTGAACGTGTTGAAAACGGACGTAATTTTGCAAATAAGATATGGAATGCTTCAAGATTTACAATGATGAATCTTGAAATCACTGAGAATAAGCTTCCTCCGGTTGAGGATTTACAGCTAGAAGATAAGTGGATACTTTCAAAGTATAACAGCATAGTTAAAGTTGTTACAGACAACCTTGATAAGTTTGAATTGGGTATTGCACTTTCAAATCTTTACGACTTTATCTGGGAAAGCTTCTGTGACTGGTATATTGAGCTTGTTAAACCCAGACTTTTCGATAAGGAAAATCCGACGGGCAAAACTGCTCAGTATGTGCTGACATATGTATTGTCACATACAATGCAGCTTTTGCATCCGTTTATGCCGTTTATCACAGAGGAAATCTGGAAGCATCTGCCGAATGAGGGCGAAAGTATAGTGATTTCACAGTGGCCCGAGTACGACGAAAAGCTTTCATTCCCGAAGGAAGAAGAGGATATGACTCTTATCATGGACGCTGTATCTGCTGTAAGAAACAGAAGAGCAGAAATGAATGTTGTTCCTTCAAAGAAGGCAAAGGTTATTATCGTAACCAATAAGATAGATGTATTTGAAAATGGCAGTGCATTCTTTGTAAAGCTTGCATCTGCAAGTGAGGTTACTGTTCAGACAGACAAGAGCGGTATTGATGCAAATGCGGTAAATATCGTTGTTCCGTCGGCAGAAATATATCTGCCCATGAGTGAGCTTGTTGACAAGGACAAGGAGCTTGAACGTCTCAATGCCGAAAAGAAAAAGCTTGAGGGTGAAATCAAGCGTGTAGAAGGCAAGCTGAATAATCAGGGCTTTGTTGCTAAAGCACCGCAGAAGGTTGTGGATGAAGAAAAAGCAAAGGGTGAGATGTATAAAGAAATGCTTGAAAAGGTTCTTGAAAACATAAAGAACATGGAAAATATGTAAGAATCAATATGAAATCCGCAGCAGTGCTGCGGATTTCGTTTGATTTGATAAGGAGTGGGAAAATGGACTACAATCAGGCACTTAGCTATATTCACAGCATACCGAAATTTAGACGTCCGCTTGGTAATGAAAAGCTTGAAAAGCTTCTTAAAGCACTTGGAAATCCGCATGAGGATTTAAAGTGTATTCATATTGCAGGTACGAATGGGAAAGGTTCGTGTGCGGCAATGCTTAATTCTGTTCTTTCAGCGGCAGGGTTTAAAACGGGAATGTATACTTCACCGTTTATTGAGGTGTTTAATGAGCGTATACGGATTAATGACACTCTTATAAATGACAGTGATCTTGTACGTATAACAAAAAAGGTCAAAACTGTTATGGAGGAGAATAGTGCGGAGGTTTCGGAATTTGCATTTATAACAGCAATGGCATTTGTTTATTTTAAGGAGCAGAATTGTGATTTTGTTGTGCTTGAAACAGGCATGGGCGGTAAGCTTGATGCAACAAACGTAATTAAAAATCCTATTTTGTCGGTGCTTATGTCGATAAGTCTTGACCATACACAATTTCTTGGCGAAACAATTGAAGAAATTGCACTTGAAAAATGCGGCATAATCAAAGAAAATGGATGCGTGGTGTCATATCCTAACGAAAATATAAGAGAACTGATTAAAAGCTGTGCCAAAGAAAAAAATGCAGAGATAGTCTTTGCTGATGGTGTAAAAATCACAGAGGAAGGCTTTGAATATTGCGGAAAGGAATATAGATTAAGTCTGAAAGGAGCATATCAGCCGTATAATGCGGCGGTGGCGGTTGAGGCGGTAAATACCTTACGCAAAAAAGGTGTAAATATTCCCGAAGAAGCTCTTGTATATGGTCTTTTAAATACGAGCTGGCCTGCAAGATTTGAATTTGTAAGAGAAAATGTTGTTATTGACGGCGGACATAATGAAGACGGAATACGTGCACTTAAAAATTCATTGCAAATGCTTGGCAAAGATGTTATTGCCGTAATGGCGATGATGGCGGATAAAAACTATGCTGTTTGCGTGAAGGATATTGGCGGTGCTTTTAAAAAGGTTATTGCGACCGAGGTTAAGATGGAGCGTTCTTTGAGTGCCTGTGAGCTTGCAGAAACTTTTGCGGAAGCGGGTGTTGAGTGTGAGGCAGTGAGTGATATAAAAACTGCTGTTGAAACTGCGTTAACACGGGCAGGGAAGAATGATGTTGTATGCGTGTGTGGCTCGCTTTACCTTGCGGGAGAAGTAAGGAAGATGTTCAAATTATAATTTATACGGCTGGTTAAATTTCCGCATCTTACTCCTTTTCGCTCGGGGCAGTACACTCGTACAGCTCCCTCGCTGCAAAGCAGCAATCTGCGAAAATTTTCCTCAGCCGTGCTGTTGGGATATTCAAATTGTAATTTATCGG
>JAXJRQ010000057.1:0-9647 GCA_036310525.1 Clostridia bacterium | reverse complement strand
TCTATATTCTGACGTACGGGATAAAAAATACCGATACCGCCTGCATATGAGGTCAGAAGTCCTGTTACCTTGTGTGCAACTGCGTCTGCAAGTGCTGTTTCAATAAGCATAGGGTCATATTGTGCGCTCGGTGAAACCTGCTTTGAAAAATCCGCAAGGTCTACAAGGTTTGAATATCCCTCTTCAAAAGTTTTTCCGCCCATTATATGGACGTTGTTCATGCTGTGCGAAAAGTCAGCATAGCTGTCGAAATTGTCAATACACGTATTGAGCTTACCTGCAAGTCCGTCAAATGCCTGCAGAAGTGTGGTGGTGTTTGAAAGGTCGCTTACGCATACTGATACGTAGTCCTCCTGATTCATATCCACACATTTATTATAGTAGGAATCACATATTTTTTTGCCAATATCAAGCGGTGAAGCTGTCGGATTCATTGCGGCATATTCTAGCCACATACGGTAATCCCAGCTGCACGGCTGAATTTCCTCCGATGCTGTCATGTACGAAGCGTACGGAGAAATTGCTGCCGCTGTTTCAAGTGTTGACATCATGCATCCGTCAAGACCTACCATACTGTAATTTTCGTTACTTTTACTCAGTGCATATGCGATGTCGCCGGGAGTAAGGCTGTCGTAATTGTGGCGTGCATCGTAGGCAATTCCGCCTACGCTTGTGCCGCCCTGTCCCCAGATAATCAGCATTCTGTCTTCGGCGGGATATGCTTCATTGCCCCATTTAAGGAAATCAATCAGCGTTGTTGAGGTGCCCATGTTATCATCCTCAACGCTCTCTACCTTGCGCACACCGCCGTTTAAAATCTCAAAACGGTCAAGTCTGTCAGGCGAAATAACGCTTTCCTGCCAGCTGAGCGAACCTCCTGTCTGAACAATGACCTTGACGTTATCGGGGTATTCAACCTCAGTCATTTTCTTTATTGCTTCAGACGCAGAGCCGTTGTTTGTTTCAGCATCGCCGCCGCACATATATATGTAAATTGAACGTGTAATTCCGGTCGACGGTTCGGTGTAGCCGGTGTCGGAAAGGACAAGGTCCTTTTCGTAGCATCCGCCCATAAGTGCCGCAATCACACAGATTATTGATAATAATAAAGTTTTTTTCATTTGTTCCTCACAATTATAAAATAAATTAAATATAAAGCGCTGCTATGTGCAGCGCTTTATATTATTCATTAGCCCTGAGCGGGAGCTGCAACCGGACAAACGCCTGCACATGCGCCGCATTCGATACATGTATCTGCATCAATTACATATGCGCTATCGCCTTCGCTGATTGCGTCAACGGGACATTCTCCTGCACATGCACCACAGCTGATGCATGTATCTGCGTCTATAATATATGCCATTGTTAAGTACACCTCCTTGTAAAATTTACATCTTATTTGATGTCTGTTTATTTAATTGTAACACACTTTTATAAATTCTTCAATAGTTAATTTTAAGAAATATACTGAAGTATTATTAATTTAAAGTTTCTTGCTTTGCGAATACTGTCTGGGTGTCATTTTTATGTTATCACGGAATATTTTGCAAAAGTATGCAACATCGTAAAAATTAAGCTCATTTGCGATTTCCTTTACCGACATATCTGTTGATTCGAGTAATGCCTTAGCCTTGTTGAGCTTTATATTAAGCCTGTATTTTGCGGGTGAAATATTAAGATTATCATTAAAAAGCTTTCTCAGTCCGCTCTCACTCACGCAGCATTTACGTGCAATATCCCGTATTGACAAATCATTACTCTCATGCAGAAGCTCGCAGGCTCTGTCAAGGACTGTTTTATGTGTTGAACTTATTGAACCGCTGTTTCTTAAAATTGAGTCAAGAAGCAGATAAAACAGACCTTTAGTGTGAAATTCCGTATGATTAAAGGTAAAGCTTTCTTTTGTAAGCCGTTCAAAAAAATCAATACATCTTAAAGACGCATCCTCGGCGATTTTTAACGGTTTGTTATATTCGGGAGGTATACTGTTGGTTTCAAAATTAACCATATAACTGTCAATTTCACCGTATTCGTATCTGAAAATAACTTCATAATAGCAGTTTTTGGGCAAAAAAATTATATCATTTGCTTTTGCGCAAAGAGTTTCATTCTTACTTATAAAATCTATTCTGCCGTTTAGAATAAACATAATTCCGAAATCCGGACGTGGTTTTTCAAGATAACTGAAATTTTTACGTGTCCAGTGATGCTTGAATGCATTGACGGGAATAAAATCACAGTCAGAATTAAAAATTACGGGATTTTTACGTTCATCCATCTTTTACCCTCCCCACAAAAATATTATAATAGCATTATATATTATTTTGGCGAAAAATACAACTAATTTATTGAAAAATATCTGTTTTTCGGTGTTTGTATGTGTTATTATCTACAATATAAAGACCGAAAGGAGTAAAAAATGAAAGGTATTCAGATTATAACCGATAAAAATCATCAGATGACAGAGGTGGAAATATTTCCGGCATTGCATGTTTCGGGCGGTGCAACATTTGATTTTTCCAAAACAGCTGTTGCTGAGGATTTTACGGGATTTGGTGTTGCAATAACGGGTTCATCGTGCTATCAGCTAAGTATGATGGAGCCTGATGAGCGAAAGAAATTTTTGAAGCAGATATATTCAAAAGAGGGACTTGGATTGTCAGTGGGAAGACTAAGTATTGCATCAAGTGATTACTCTGCTGAGTTGTATTCATACGATGATGTTCCGTTTGATACGGAATTAAAGCATTTTTCGATTGAACGTGATGAAAAATATATCATTCCTATGATAAAGGAAATTCTTGAAGTAAATCCTGATATATATCTTTTTGCATCGCCGTGGAGTCCGCCGGGATGGATGAAAACGGGCGGTAACATGTGCGGCGGATATATGCGCAGAGAATTTATAGACTGCTATGCGGACTACATCGTAAAATTTATAAAAGCATATGCCAGGAAAGGTATCAAAATTTCGGCACTCACTCCGCAGAACGAACCGTATACCTCACAAAACGGTCTGATGCCTGCGTGCATATGGCATCCTGAAATAGCGGCAGAGTTTGTTAAAATATTGCGCAGGAAATTAACTGATAACGGTCTTAGTGTTGAAATATGGATACATGACCACAATTTTATTGATAGCAAGGAAGTTTTGTGGACTCTTAAAAATTGTGACAAGCTTAGTGAAAGCTGTGATGGTGTGGCATTTCATTATTATTCGGGAACAATTGAGGAAACAAATATTATCAAAAAGGAGTTCCCGAAGCTGAATTTGCATTTTACGGAGGGCGGCCCGAGACTTTACGATAATTATGACACTGACTGGTGTAAATGGGGTATTATGATTTCAAAGGTTCTTGCAAACGGATACAAATCCTTTACCGGCTGGAATCTGATGCTCAATGAAATGGGCGGACCCAATATCGGACCGTTTTTCTGCGGCGGACTTGCTACACGCAACAGTGCTTCGGGAGAGCTTACATACAGCGGACAGTATAAGGCTTTTAAGCATATAGCTCCGTATATAAATAAAAACTCAAAAATATATGCGTTATCTGCAGATAATATGTACAATCAGAGTATGTTTAATTATCCAAAACAAAAAGCAGCAACAACCGGTTTTGCAATTGATAACAATGACGGGAAAACAGTTATAGTACTTGTAAATCCTGGTGAGGGCAAATGTCAGGCACAGTTTGAAGTAAATGGTTCATCATGGTATGCAGAACTGCCTGCCGGCAGCATATCAACAATTATAATTTAAAATATTTGGGAGAATGATTATGAAATCACAGAAATACGCAAAAGATTTGCTTAAAAAAATGACTTTAACCGAAAAAGTCGCACAGCTTTCGCAGACGGTAGCAGGTTATCGCTGTTATCAGCGTGAGGGTGAGGAGTTTTTCTTCAATGATGAGTTTAAAGATTTTATAAAAACATATGGTGCAATGGGTGCGATAAGTAATATTTTACGTGCATGCTCATGGACTCAAAAAGACTGGGGTGTTGGTATAGAACCGCATCAGCGTGTAAAGGTTGCAAATCAACTGCAAAAATATGCCATTGAAAATTCACGGCTTGGGATTCCTGTGCTTATTGAGGTTGAGGCAAACCATGGCTTGCAGGCTCTGGGCAGTGAAATGTTCCCGACAAACCTCGGTATGGGATGTACATTTAACCCTTCTTTGTACCGTGAGATAATGAAAACCGTCGGAACGGAAACACGCCTTTCAGCAAATCACATGGCGTTTGTTACCATGTTTGATATGGCACGTGAGCCGAGATGGGGCAGAAGTGAGGAATTCTTTTCGGAAGACCCGTATCTCGTTTCAGCATATGCAAAAAGCGGTGTTGAGGGCGTAAAAGAGGGCGGTGCTCTTGTTTGCTGTAAGCATTATTGTGCTACGGGCGACTGTTTTGGCGGTATAAATGTTTCGGAGGTAAACGTGGGCAAGCGTGAGCTTTACGACATTCATCTTCCTGCTGTATGCAGTGCCGTTAACAGCGGTGCAGATGTTGTTATGGCGGCATATAATGCCGTTGACGGCATACCTTGCCATGCGAATGAGTATCTTCTGCGTAAGGTTCTCAGGGAAGAGTTTGGTTTTGACGGAATTGTGCTTTCTGATGGCTGGGGCGTTGAACGTATGATCAGACAGATGGGAATGGATTTGGTAAAGGGAAGTGCGCTTGCACTTAAATCAGGCGTTGATTTAAGCCTTGCCGACAATGGCGCATATCTCAATCTCATTGAAGCATGTGAAAAGGGAATAGTGAGTGAAAGTCTTATAGATGAGGCGGTAGTGAGAGTTCTCACTAAAAAATATGAGCTTGGTCTGTTCGACAATCCGTATGCTAAAGAGGATAATTCCCTTGTTGCATATCTTGAAAGCGGTGTTCAGAAGGAATTATCGTATAAGGCTGCTGCTGAGTCGGCGGTGTTACTTAAAAATAACGGTATACTTCCGCTTGATAAGAAAACAAAGGTTGCACTTATCGGTGCGCATGCAGACAATATCTATCATCAGCTTGGCGACTATACTTCACTCAGAAAGCCGGGCGAGGGAAAAACTATACGTGAAGTGTTTGAGGATACATTTGCATCTGTCGAGTATACATACGGCTGGGATTTCGGAGGCAGTGAGGCTGACTTTGAAAATGCACAAAAAATTGCCCAAAACAGCGATGTTATCATAATGACTCTCGGCGGAAGTACTGCAAGACCGCTTATCAAAGCTGAATACGACACAAAAACGGGTGCCGTGATAAAAAATGAAGGTTTCATGGACTGCGGTGAGGGTACAGATATTTCAAATATAGTTTTACCGGGAAATCAGGTGAAATTATTTGAAAAATTGAAAAAGCTCGGAAAACCCATTATTGCATTGCTTATTCAGGGACGTGTGTACGAGATAACGGATGTTGATGCGATAGCTGACGCCGTTTTGACTGCATGGTATCCGGGACAGCAGGGCGCATTTGCAATTGCCGACATTCTTACGGGTAAGGAAAATCCGTCAGGAAAGCTCAGCGTATCAATTCCGTATAGAGCAACATGTCTGCCTGCATATTATAACCGTGTGGGTGACAGCACAGAAGACAAGACTGACAGCTGTTGTTCAAACGGATATGCAGACTGCGAAAAGCGTATTCTTTATCCGTTCGGATACGGCTTGTCATATTCGGAATTTAAGTACAGCGATTTGCAGGTTGTAAAGAAGGGAATAAATCAATTTGAAATTTCATGTGATGTAGAAAATATATCTGATACTGCCGGTAAAGAGGTTGTACAGCTTTACATACACGGAAGCGGTAATACAATAAAGCGCAGAGCACTGGAGTTAAAGGGATTTTGCAAAACAGAGCTTAATGCGCATGAGAAAAAGAGAATTACATTTAATCTTGGCTATGATGAACTGAAAATATATTCTGCAAGAGAACAGTTTGAAGTAGAAGAAGGACGTGTGGAAATATTTATCGGTATGCCGAATAACTTTGCACTTAAAGCAGAAATAGAAACACAGCCGCAAAATCTGTCGGATATGTAAGGATATTTATTTGTAATCGGAAAATAACGGTTGCAAAGGAAAATCAAATAATGTATAATAATCATAATAAAGCATATCGGAGGAAATAGCTATGTTATGTACAAAACAGGATTATATAAATTGTCTTGAAAAAATCATTACTCCCTTAAAGGATTATTATACAAAAGGCTGTGCAGGTATCAAGTGCGGTACTTTCGGCGTATCATACGGCGAAGGCGACGCATTGATGGAGGCTTTTTCACGTGTTTTGTGGGGACTTGGCCCATTATGGGGCGGCGGTCATGAGTGTGAAGGCTTTGACAAGCTCTGCCTTAACGGCATAATAAACGGTACAGACCCTGAACATGAGGAATATTGGGGTAAGATAGAGGACTACGGTCAGAAGCTTGTCGAGACAGCGGCAATAGGCTTAACTCTTGTGCTTGCACCTAATAAAATATGGGATCCGCTTACAGACAAACAAAAGGACAATTTTCATAAATGGCTTTTGCAGGCGAATACTGCAATGGCTGTAGATAATAACTGGAAGTTCTTTGCGGTTCTTGTGAATTTAGGGCTTAAAAATGTCGGTGCATCATATAATGAGGAGGTTGTAAATCATTCTATTTCAAGATTTGACAGCTTCTATCGCTCAAATGGCTGGTACAAGGACGGAAATACCGCTCAGTCAGATTATTATATTGCATTTGCCATGCATTTTTACGGTCTGATATACGCAAAGGTAATGGAAAAAGAAGACCCCGAAAACAGTAAAAAGTTCAAGGACAGAGCGATGCTTTTTGCACGTGATTTTATATACTGGTTTGATGACGACGGTTCTGCGCTTGCTTTCGGACGCTCGCTCACATACCGTTTTGCACAGTGCTGTTTCTGGAGTGCGTGCGTTTTTGCGGGTATTGAACCGTTCCCGATGGGAGTTATGAAGGGTATTATTTCAAGAAATCTGGAATGGTGGCTGTCAAAACCCATATTTGATAACGGAAATGTTTTGTCTGTCGGATATGCATATCCAAACCTGTATATGTCGGAGCAATATAATGCATTCGGTTCGCCGTACTGGGCGCTTAAAACATTCCTGATACTGGCGCTTGATGATGACCATGAATTTTTTAAGGCAGAGGTTCTTCCGTTACCAAAGCTTGATGCGCTTCATGTTATTCCTGAAGCAAATATGGTAATTCAGCGTATTAACGGCTATGTTACTGCGCTTACGGCAGGGCAGTGGGCAGAATGGGATCCCACGCATTGTGCGGAAAAATATTCAAAGTTTGCATATAGCTCAAGATATGCGTTTAGTGTCCCACGTTCTGTTGTGTCGGTTGACAGAGCTGCAACAGACAATATGCTCGCATTTGAGAATGGTGATATGGTATACGTAAGAAGAAAATGCATTGAGTACCGTATAGAAGAAAACGGAAGCGTATATTCAAAATGGTCACCATATAAGGGTGTATGCGTGGAAACATATATTATCCCCACAAATGAGGGACACATAAGAAAGCATACGGTAGTATGTGACGAGGAATGTGTTGCATATGACTGCGCATTTTCGACTCTGAACGGAACTGATGGGGACATAAAAGGAACAGGCGAAAAAATGGTTATTGCATGCGGACCAAACACCAATCTGATGAATCCTCTCACAAAAATGCAGGCTGTCAAATATACTTTCCCCAAAGGCACAACAACTGTAGAAACAACGGTCATTTATCCGTAATATAAAAATAGTCGCACTTTTAAAAGTGCGACTGTTTTTTTGCGAATAATATATAAGAAGTTGGCACAAAACAGGAGGTTATTTTTTTCTTATAAGTGCCACAGCTTCGGCGACGCTTTTTACTCCGTATGCACGAATACCTGCGGGTACAGTTACATCCTTTAGTGACTGCTTCGGTACCATAGCTGTTTTAAAGCCGAGCTTTGCGGCTTCAGCAAGGCGTTTTTCAAGCTGAGACACATTCCGAAGCTCTCCACCGAGTCCTATTTCGCCGATAAATACCATATCAGGCGGCAGTGCAGTGTCGCACTTTGCGGAAGCAATGGCGGCACATATGCCGAGATCCACTGCCGTTTCGTCTATTCTGAGTCCGCCTGCTACGTTAATATACACGTCCGAATTTGATAAATTCATTTTTGCACGCTTTTCAAGTACGGCAATCATAAGGGTAAGTCGGTTAAAATCAATTCCTGCCGACATTCTGCGTGGATTACCAAATCCTGTAGGTGTAACAAGCGCCTGAATTTCCGCCATAACTCCCCGACTGCCTTCCATAGTACACACAACACAGCTTCCCGAAATATCCGCTTCACGACCCTCCAGAAGCATCTTTGACGGGTCATCCACTTCGCAAAGCCCCTCTGTACGCATATCAAAAACTCCGATTTCATTTGTAGAACCAAAACGGTTCTTAACAGCACGCAGTATTCTGAAAGAGGTTTGTCTGTCGCCCTCAAAATATAGCACGCAGTCAACCATATGCTCAAGCACTCTGGGTCCTGCTAAAGCACCGTCCTTTGTCACATGTCCGACAATAAACATTGAAATACCGAGTGATTTTGCAAGCTGCATAAATGCATTTGTAGCCTCACGCACCTGAGGTACACTTCCGGCTGCAGAAGCAATGTCCTCGTGGTGCATTGTCTGTATTGAGTCTATGATAACAATATCAGGCTTTGAATCACGTATCAGTTCCACAATCTGTGCTACATCAGTTTCTGATACAAGATACAGATTTTCAGTTGTAACGCCGAGTCTTTGTGCACGAAGCTTTATCTGTCCCTCGGACTCCTCACCGCTTATATAAAGTATTTTTCCGCATTTTCCGGCATTTTCACAAATCTGCAGCAGCAGAGTGGATTTTCCTATACCCGGATCACCGCCTACAAGCACAAGCGAGCCCTGAACAATACCTCCGCCAAGTACTCTGTCAAGCTCATTAAGACCTGTTTTTGTACGCTTTTCAAAGCCGTTCTCAATTTCACCTATTCTTTTCGGCTGACGTATTGGCATACCTGCGCCGGAAGCCTTTTTTGTGGCACCCGTCTTTTTTTCTTCTACAATTGTTTCCGTCAGAGTATTCCACTGGTTACAGCCGGGGCATTTACCCATCCATTTAGGCGACTGATAACCGCACTCTGAACATATATACATAGATTTTGTCTTCATATTTATCCCATCCGTTATTAGCGTTATAATATGATTATATACTATTTTGCGTATCTTTGCAAGAATTTTCACCTTTCATAAATAAATATTCATTAAATTTATTTTACATAATCTTCTCAAAATAAGTGTATTTTATGTTACTGTCCACTTTGTCAACGTATTTATCCACGCATTTTGGGCGAATTTTCCTCATTTTTTGCAAGTTATCCACAGTTATCCACGCAAATGTGGATAACTTTATGCACACAAAATGGTTTACATAACTGCAATTAATAATATTCATAGCTGTTATAATTCAATTAAAAAAAGTATCTATTTTTATGTACATTATCAATTGAATTAAGTTATATTTAGCTATATAATGAATATATAAAAAATTAACGGAGAACAGAAATGATTTATACTATAACTTTTAATCCTGCAATTGATTATGT
>JAXJRQ010000056.1:0-9591 GCA_036310525.1 Clostridia bacterium | reverse complement strand
CTCGGCTGAGGAAAATTTTCGTAGGTTGCTGCTCGGTGGAACGACGGTGTACGAAGGTACTCCGAGCGACACCGAGTAGTAAGATGCGGAAATTTAACCAGCCGCATAAATTACAATTTGAATATCCAACCTGCACGACTGAGGAAAATTTTCGCAGATTGTGCGTTTAAGCGACTGCCACGTACACTTGTACGCAAAGGAACGCAAACGTGCGAGATGCGGAAATTTAACCAGTCGTCATTCAAAATAAGCTGTTCATGTCACAGATATATACCCATTCCACGACATCGCCGCTCTGCAAAGTATACTGCGATGCACCTACGGTCGGAATTTCACCGTTCACATAATACATCCAGCCGGAATTTTCACCGCAGTCACCTGTATATATATTCCCCACTCCACGCACATATGCACCTGTCGTTGGGCTGTCTTCATAATCAAAATGCATTTTTGCACTTTTAAGCTCACGCTTAAAGAGCTCAAACACAGTTTCGCCCTCTTTAAACTCAGCATAATCCGCTTTGTACAAAATACCATCGGTCGGAATAAGTGATGCTTTTTGCGGATTAAGCTTATCGGAATTGGAAAGAATGTCTGCACATGTGACAATCATTGTACATGTTTCCGACTTGGACTTCGGACGCTTGATTTTTCCCGTTTTAACGTCAACCGGAACATCAGTAGCACGCACATCCACCTTGGATTCTTTAAGTCGCACATTCTTTTCTTTTTCAGGCTCAGCAGTTTTTTCGGGCATATCCTCACGCTTAACCGCCACAACCTGACCGTTCTGTGCAACCAGAACCTCCGGCACCTCTGTAGGCTGTGCCGCAAGCTCTTTTTTCTCATTGTCAATATTTACAGCGGTCAAAATAAGACCTGTCGTAAGTGCCATAAACACAATTGAGCCTGCTACTATTTTGCGCCTGTGTGCAAAAATAAATCCTAACATATTTATTTTACCCCATTTTAACTATATCAATAACAATTACTCAGCTAAATATACATCTTTGTAAACCACGCCCATACGCATTGCTTCACTATGCGAAGAAACCGCCATATCAATGTGGTTACCCTTTACACCGCCGCCGCAGTCTTCAGCACGTCTGAAACCGTAGCCGTCGATATACACCCAACTGAGCTTTGGAATAACCCTCGGGTCAACCGCAATTGTTTTGCCCGGTTCTATGTCGCCTGCCCATGCAGTAGCGTTACCCCATATACCGTTATCTGCAGCACCGGGAGCATAGTGAGTAATTTTAAATCTGCCGAGATATTTACCAAGTGCAGGGTCTGTGTTTACAGGTGAATTTTCGCTTACAACCTGTTCTGTGACCGTACCTGACGGTGAAGTATAAGCGTCATTTGCATTTGCAATAATTTTCAAGCCATTCGGAAGAATAATGTTTTCATCATCAGGTATGGAAATTTTCATGGACAAATCATCCTGATCCCATATAACATCAAGCCCGAACATTTCCATTACTCCTCTTACGGGAACCATAAGCGCTTTATCATCTACAAGAATTGGCTTGCCTGTAAGCTCTATTACTTTACCTATTGCAATTATATCTTTATCAACGTCACGGAAATTATATCGAAGAGTTGCAGTATTTTCATTAAGCTTTAAAGATACAGTAATTGAATCAGGTATAAGCTCAAGACCATAGCCATCCACCTTACCTATAAGCTTTGATGCATAAACCTCAATCGGCTTATCAGAATCAGCATCTACTTTAATTTTGATATTTGCTGTCTGTAAAGCCTGGTTCCATTCAATATCCATCCCTGCAGCTTCAGCAAGAATTCTTGCACCTGCAAGAGTAACGCTGTTATGCTGAACAGGCTCATTATCAGCAAAATTTACTATTTCAGGTGTCTTCGCCGCAAGTCCGTTCATTTTTATTGTTATATCCGAGCTTGCATATGTATTCATTGCTCCGATTATCAGCACTGCCGCCACGACAGCTGTAACAATCTTTCGTATGTGATTCATATTTATAACTCCTTTCAATCTTCCAAAACACTATGTTTATCTGAAATTATGATAATATACAATATCTGTTGCAACCGAATCAATAATTCTTACAAATGCATATGTAAAATCCTTGTACTGCGACCAGTCGACTATTCCGCCATCCAGCTCCGATGAACGCACAAAGGTTTTTGTGATACCTGCAACCAACGTGGGTGAAAAAGTATATTTTTCCTCAACGTCACATTCATAAACAACAGTTTCTTTTTCAACGTCTATATCCATTATTTTTGATGTATCACCATCTTTATCCATAAGCGAAATATGGCTTGGCGACTTATCAACCACTATACCGAAAGCGTACAGATACTTGCTATTGTTGCTTTTACCGTATTCTGCCGCTTTCCACGTCGACATACCGCCTACATTCCCATCAAAGGCAAACAACTCCCTGAAGCTTCCTCCATAGTTGTTTTCGTCTGTTGCAATTGTATCAGAGAAAGCTCTTAGCATTACGTCAATACTCTTTACTCTTGTTTTTGCAAGGTTGGTTGTAATTCTTAGTACATCACCTTTTTTCAAAACGCCTGCATCCATGCCCATAATACTGTAATTTGCAAGCGGCGCAGAATTAATTTTTATATCTGTGCCAACAAGGACAACTGCCTCCTTGCCCTTTTGAAAACATTCAAGCCGATACATATTGTTTCCGTCCTCATCGGCAACCATGCTCACACCATTGCAGACAAGAAATGCTCTGTTTGCCTCTGCCTCACTCGGATATACCGACGGGAACTTTTTATCATCCACTACCGGTGTTTCATCAGGAACATCCGTATTCTCCGCTTTTACAAGAGTAACAACCTCTTTCCCAAGCTCATATAAGCGCATTTTCATTTGCGACAGCTTTTCGGGAACATCTGCACGTATTACCCCATCCTGCGGAGTAAATTTGTTTGAATATGCAATAGCGCCGTCTTCATCATAACATGAAATAACTGCATCAGTTGCACTTTCAAATACTATCAAGCCATCCTCCATATAATATTCCTTTTGTGCCAGAACGGTCATGGAAGACAAAAGGAGAATAGCTGATACAATTAAAAATAAAAGTTTTTTCACGTTTAATCCTCTCCAAATTATTTTCCGGAAACATACGACGCAACAAACTGTTTTGCACAACGTCCGTTTCTGCCTCCGTAATTCATCTGCCACACAACTGCTTTTTTCTCTATCTCGGCATCAATTTCTATACCCTGAGCCTTAAGCATTGCGGCAACAATATTTAAAAATTCTTTCTGATTAGGTGCCGAGAAAACAAGGCTTATACCAAATCTTTCAGACAACGACAATGTTTCCTGAAGCTGGTCGTTTCTGTGTACATCATCACCCTGTCTGTCTGACCACGTTTCTTTTACAAGATGTCTGCGGTTAGAGGTTGCATATATCAGCACATTATCGGGATGCGCCTGAAGCTGACCCTCCATTGCAATTTTTAATGACTTATATTCGGGTTCTTCTGCCTCAAATGATAAATCATCAAGGAAAAGTATGTATTTATGCGGATTGCCC
Organism: Clostridia bacterium; assembly: GCA_036310525.1. GTDB lineage: Bacteria > Bacillota > Clostridia > UBA1381 > UBA1381 > UBA4716. Next base: position 6,044 of record JAXJRQ010000056.1, on the reverse strand, counting down.
GCAAGAGATTTCACAAGCATGGGAATATCCTTTATATGCTGTTTTGGCAATTCAATAAGACGAAGTCCATCCTTTGCAAACATTTTAAGCAATGCTTTTACCGACGAAGACTTTCCCGTACCTCTGTCACCAAATAAAAGTACATTATTAGCCGCTTTACCCTGAATGAACGCCTTTGTGTTATCTATAAGCGTCTGCTTCTGGAAGTCAATTCCGATAAGTGTGTCAAAATCAACCAGATCCACATGCGGAATACCATTAAGCTTTCCGTCAAACTTATACGCAAGGTATTTTGCACCCGAACCGCATCCGAGCTTTCTGTAGTGATTTATAAGCTTGTCAAGAAGCTCACCTGCGTCCTTTGCCTCCGTAATATCTTTTAACGAATCGGTATATTCACTGCAATATCCCGTATCGTTACCTGACGGCGAATACTTTAATTCCACAGAAAACAGGCTCTTATATATCTGGCTTATATCACGCTTTGCCAGACGGTACAAATCATCGCCGACCTTTTTTCCTGCACGTGCAAGGTCGGAAAGGATGTTTTCGTCATTTGCAAGCAGTGATGCCACATACTCCTTTATGCTGTTACAGGTTATTCCCTCATTTTCCGCAAAACGGATAATGTTTCTCATAACCGCTATATCGTTTTTTTCAAGAATGCCCTGTATGCACTCATCTTTTAATATACTGTCAAATATCAATAAATCCACTGTAATTTTATCCTTCCGTATAACTTAAAAACTTCCTATTGTCCATTATAACATAAAGATTGCAAAGTTGCAACAAAATTGTTAACTTTTTAAAGATACATGGTCATAATGCACTATATAATTGTATTGTTTTTGTGTTATATTTACAATAAAATCAACTTTTTCGACCTGGATTGTTACTTTTCGTTAACAATTCAGTATTTATGTTTCATACGCCTGTGTTGACAGAAACACAAATTTATTATAAAATACTGTTAATCAAATAAGTCCTCAAAAGGGCGGAAAGGCACAATTATATGTTTGATAAATTAGAAGCATTAGAGGAACGCTTTAAGCTTGTGAGTGAAAAAATAAGTGATCCCGAAATAATAAACGATCAGGAGGCTTGGCGCAAATACTGCAAAGAGCATTCCGACCTTACTCCTATAGTGGGTAAATACAGAGAATTAAAAACCGCAAAGCAGACTCTTGCAGATGATAAGGAAATGCTTGAAGAAGGTCAGGACAAGGATTTTGAGGAAATGATTCGCCTTGAAATGTCTGAAGCTGAGGAAACTATAAAAAAGGTGTCAGAAGAGCTTAAAATTTTACTTCTTCCCAAAGACCCGAACGACGACAAAAACGTTATTGTTGAAATCCGAGGCGGTACAGGTGGCGATGAAGCGGCGCTTTTTGCGGCAGATTTAATGCGTATGTACTCCATGTACGCTGACAACAGAAGATGGAAAATTGACATTTTAAACTCAAACGCAACCGACATAGGCGGTTACAAGGAAGTAAGCTTTTCAATCGAGGGTCAGGGCGCATACTCAAGGCTCAAGTTTGAGAGTGGCGTTCACCGTGTACAGAGAGTTCCCGAAACAGAATCCTCAGGACGAATTCACACCTCTGCTGTTACTGTTGCAGTTTTACCTGAGGTTGAGGATGTTGAGGTTGAAATCAATCAGAATGATTTACGAATTGATGTGTTCCGTGCAGGCGGTCCCGGCGGTCAGTGCGTTAATACCACCGACTCAGCGGTAAGAATTACACATATCCCGACGGGAATAGTCGTTTCGTGTCAGGACGAAAAATCACAGCACAAAAACAAGGACAAAGCAATGAAAATCCTGCGTTCACGAATTTACGATGCCATGGAGGCACAGCGCAACAAGGAAATTGCCGACGCAAGAAAATCTCAGGTGGGCTCAGGTGACAGAAGCGAACGCATACGTACGTATAATTTCCCGCAGGGACGTGTAACCGACCACAGAATTAATCTTACTATACACAGACTCGAACAGGTGCTTGACGGTGCGGCTCTTGACGAAATCATAGATGCACTTATTACGGCAGACCAGGCTGAAAAGTTATCGGGAAGCAGTGAAGAATAAAAAAACAAACACGCCAAAAACAGACACAAATGCGTCTGTTTTTGACGTGCTTTATAATATGGCGTATAAAGCAACCAACATCACAGCTTTCACTGTGCATCCTTTTTCAAGGACAATGTCATTATATATGTAATTTATTCATAAATCAATAGTTTTTGCCGAATTTCGGCACTTTATTTCTTACATGTTCCATGTCACACAAAAGTGTGACATTTTTTATAGCAAATATGCGCCTTTTGAGAGAAAATGTCACACTTTTATATATTTATTGAAGAAATCCGTATTTTATTTTTATTCTGTCCAATTTTTCTATAAACGGCTCTGCCCCGAAATACAAAAACACCGCTGTAGCACATGCACGCACAATATCAAACGGCAAGCCTGTCATAAAAGCGGTTAGAACAGCTTCAGCCGACGGATAGGACTGCACCATAAGCACCGACGCAATATTCATAATTGCACCATACAAAACAACAGATGCAACAGCACCGTATATACAAAGTGCGCCCTTTGTGTTTGTTCTGCCGCTAAAAAGTATACCGGCTATAAATCCCGTAATTCCCATTGCAAACATCTGCCATGGTGTCCACGGCCCCTGACCGAAGAAAAAATTAGACACAAATCCGGTCATGGCACCAACAAGAAAACCCGTTTCAGCACCCAGACATACACCCGAAATAATTATAATTGCCATCACAGGCTTAAATTCTGGAAGCATGTAAAATGCGCCTCGCCCTGCAACGGCAATTGCACACAGCACACTCACGGTTACAAGCTCACGTGCCTTTGGCTTTCTCTTTTCAAACAATACAAAAAACGGTATAAACGTTTCTATAACTATCAGAAGTGCCGTAAAATAATATTTTCGGTTTTCGAGAAAGTACATTCCAAAGTATATCGTAAGCGGTATAAGAAACAGAATAAAAAACACCGCAACAAGCATTTTGCTTTTATTGATTGTGCGCTTTCTGTGTTCTGCACTTATGGGACGCTGTACAATAAAGCAATTAAGTCCCGATGCCAGAGAAAATAGTGCTGAAATTTTCATAAGAATTTCATAAAATCCGCTTTCCACCTTGTATGACGCTATTCCCAATATCAGAAAAAGCGCCATAAACACCGTTCCCCAAGCTATCTTTTTTTTGCTTAATCTTTTTTCGGAAGTAGATTTTTCTGCCTTAATATCAGGCGGTGTACATTCGCCGCTATCATCAATATCTCCGTTTTCTTCCTCCGCTTCGCCGCCGAGAGCTTCAATAATGTCACTGTTTAACACTGCATCAGGAATAATTCCTCTGCTCATACGGCTTGCGGCTGTAGTATAAAAGCTTTTTGATGCAAAAAATTCACGTGGTACTCCTTCGCTCACTATATTCCCGTCAAAGAACATTCCGCATCTGTCGGCATATTGTGCGCAGAATTCTATATCATGCGACACCGTTATAATTGTTGTACCACTTTTTTTGAGTCTGTTTAATATCAGAGAAAGGGTACGTTTAAAATCGGCGTCAAGTCCTTTGGTAGGCTCGTCCAGAAGAAGTATCTGAGGTCCTGTCAGGAGCACCTTCGCCAGAGCACATCTTTGCTGTTCGCCTCCCGAAATATCATACGGGTGTGCATCTTTTATGTCCTCAAGCTTGCATATAGAGCATACCTCATTTATGCGTGCGTCCGCTTCGTCCTTTGTAATATTGTTGCCGTCAAAAATATCATACAAATCCGATATTACCGTATTTTTCACAAACACCGAGGAAGGGTCCTGGGGTAAAATTCCGATTTTCATATTACAAGCAAGCTTCACACTTCCCCGATATGGTTTCATAAGTCCGCCAATGACCGACAGCGCAGTTGTTTTTCCGCCTCCGTTTGCGCCCATAATTGCATAAAGCTCGCCCCTATTAACGGTTAATGAGAAATTTTTCAGTATATCAGTCTGATTTTTTTCATACCTGAAAAATACGTCACTGACTTTTATTACCGCATCCGATAAATAGGTTTTATCTTTATGCGTCACAGCTTTTAATTCTTTACCCTCTACTGTCTTTTCAAGCCATTCTCTTCCCTCTCGTACCGTCACGGGACAGCTTTCGCTTGAGGGAACATGCGAATATATCTGCATCGGAACAGGAAGGGCATAACGCATTTTATGATTTGTTTCTTTCAGGATTTCGCCCGTTTTTCGGGGAGTATCGCAAACAATTATTTTGCCATCATCCATTACTGCTACTCTGTCAGCCACTGCAAAGGCTTCATCAAGTCTATGCTCGGACAAAATAATTGTTGTACCGAATTCCTTGTTTATGCGTGAAAGTATCTGTAAAAATTCATGTGCCGCAATGGGGTCAAGCTGACCCGTAGGTTCATCAAGCAATATCACCTCAGGCTGCATTACCATGACAGATGCAAGAGACAACAGCTGTTTTTGTCCGCCTGAAAGCTCGTTCACATTTTTGTGAAACCAGTTCTGTATTCCAAAAAAGGATGCCATTTCTGCTACCTTCATTCGTATACGTGAATTCTCCTCGCCTATGCTTTCAAGTCCGAATGCAAGCTCGTGCCATACCTTATCCGTCACAATCTGATTATCGGGATTTTGCATGATAAAACCGATTTTTCTGCTTTGTTCTTCAAAATCTGTCTGTTCTATGCTTTTACCGTTAAATATGATACTTCCCTGCTTTTCACCGTGCGGTGAAAGAGCAGGCTTTAATTGCCTTAAAAACGTGGATTTTCCACAACCGGATTGTCCGCACAGTGCCAGAAACCCGCCTTTTTTTATTTCAAGCGAAATCCCGTTTAAGGCATTCTTTTTTGAAAAAGGATACCTAAACTTCAGATTTTCGATTTTATATATTTCCATGCTATTCCCTCCTTTACTTCAATAATTACGGGTGTAAGACACAGCATTATATATGCAACAAAAACGCTTATACCGTATGGTGTTAAATCTGTTGCTGATATGTACGGATAGTACACAAACTCCATAACACCATGAATTTTCCCCAAAATTGCATATATAAGCATTGCCATTATATATGCAAGAGCAAGTGCGTCACGTTTGTCAAACACAAATATAGAAAAAGCAGTACGCCCCGCAAGTCCGTAGCCTCGGCTTTTCATGCTGTCTGCAGTATCAATTGCATTTTCAAGCGCCCATGTTATCATAATTGAGAGGATTTTTATTCCGTTTTTGGCACGCTGTATAATGCTTCCGCTTTTCATGTCACGTCCGATGCATTTTTGTGCATTGATTATAGTTTTAAGATGTACCTTGAATCTTGGCACAAACCGCAGTATCATCGACAACACAAGCAATGCGGATGGAAGGATTTTTCCGAAAAGGTAAGTGAATTTGTCGCTCGTCATGATTTTATTAAAGCATGAAAACCAACAAACCGCAAGAGCAATGATACTGCCTGCCGTCATCCCGTATATGAGAGATTCAAGTGTCAGCGGATTGTCACCGGGAAGATATGTGAGAATGGTTGCTCCCTCATGGTTAAACATTCCGTTAAACACCGCCGCAGTAATAATGGCAGGCAGTAAAATAAACAGATTGAATTTTAACGCCTTTTTTCCGTTTAGAATTGTTGAGTACACAAACGAACACACAATCCCCGCCAAAATATACGCAGGATGCATCAAAAACATCCCCATGCCGATTACAGACATGAAGTATATGAAATTTATTATAGGATGAAAATTTTTGAATTCATTCATATTGGTATTGTTCCTTTTAATTAATAAATTGTAATTTATGTGGACGAATTTACATTCAGTTATGATTACACAATCCCTCAGTCGCCTTCGGCGCCAGCTCCCTTTAGGCAAGGGAGCCTTTCAGTAGCCGTATGTTCAGCTTATAAACAATAATTTATATCAAAAATTTCATTTCGCAATCGCCTAAAAAAGAGAAATTCTGAAAGGAGATACAATTATGGAAAAACAAAAGAAT
>JAXJRQ010000055.1:0-7174 GCA_036310525.1 Clostridia bacterium | reverse complement strand
TCCCCCAGTCGCCTACGGCGCCAGCCCCCTTTACACAAAGGGGCCTTCCGCTCGATTGTTTGCACTTGTAAAAATCATCCTCATAAATTACAATTTACATGTGACAGAGGTCTGCTCACCAATAAATCACAATTTACCGCACAAAGCAAAAAGACACAGCTGCCGCTGTGTCTTTTTAAATTATTCCGCTTCAAGTGTAAAAGTAAACTTGGTATATTTAGCATTCGAGCCTTCCTTGGCGTCAATACTTTCCACCCATATGCTCTGTTTATGGAGCGTAAGAATATTTTTAACAAACGAAAGTCCGAGTCCTGCACCACTTTTATTGTTAATGGTACGAGACTTGTCGGTTTTATAAAACCGCTTGAACACATTACTCAAATCCTTGCTGTCAATGCCTTCGCCGAAATTGCCTATACACACATGTACCTTACGCTTTTCCACCCACGTTTCAATTCCGATTGTGGTGTTATTGTAGCTGAACTTAACGGCATTGTCAAGAAGGTTTATAAGTACACGTGTAATAGCATCCTTATCAGCAATTACATTAAGGCTGTCCTGTTTAAAATCCACCGTAAGCTCAAGACCCTTTTCCTCAATTTTATTCACAAGTCCGATTATGCACACACGTATCAGCTCGTTTATATCAAATGAGCTGATGTTTAATTTATACTCATTTGACGACATTTTTGACATATCCAATAAGTCATTTACAAGCTTTGTCAGTCGCTTTGATTCCTCAAGAATTATATTGAGATAATAGTCCTGCTTTTCCTTCGGGATAGTTCCGTCCAGAAGTCCCTGAGAAAATCCTGTTATACTCGTCATGGGTGTACGCAGCTCATGCGAAACATCGGACACAAAAGCGGCGCTTTGCTTTTCGATTTTTTCAACCGAATCCGCAAGCAGATTAAAGCTTGACACCAGCTGACCAATTTCATCATTACTCGTTACAGGGATACGCTGTGAAAGATTTCCTGCGGCAATATCACGTACTGCGGCATTTATCTGACCTATCGGACGTGAAATCTTTTTCGACTGAATATACACAAGAATAATCGCAATTATAACGGAAACCAGTGCCGCAAAGAACAAGAGGAAAAACACCCCACGAAAATTCTGATAAAGCTTCGGGAGATAGGAGTTGAAAAACATTGCGCCTATTATAGAGCCTCTGTATTCAACAGGTACACCTATTGTAAGCACCTTTTCCTCATATATTCCGCCGAAATCTCCACGTTTTCTCAGGATTTTCCCCGAAATAACCGTATCAAGGTAATCCTTGGGTACTTTATCTATATATGTTTTTCCTGTGGACTCCGAAATCTCGCCGTCCTTGTTTACAACAACAATTTCGCCGTGCAGAAAATGCGACCACATTATAAGCGACTGCTTATATGCATTTCTTGCCCTGAAATCCGTTTCTTCTATCTGATACAGCGCCGTTATATGCTCAAGCGATTCGCTTATTGACATGATATTTTTATCCTGCTGTGAAAATACAACACGTGTCGCCGTATACGAAAGCGCACTGATCATGATTGTAAATATGATAAGCGTTATCGCAAAATACGTCCAGAACAGGCGCCTGAATATACTTTTAAACATCTAAATCACCGTACTTCAAATTTATATCCTACGCCCCAGACGGTTTTGAGCTGCCAGTTTGCATCAATACCCTCAAGCTTTTCTCTGAGACGCTTTATGTGAACATCAACCGTTCTCGAATCTCCGAAATAATCAAAGCCCCACACTTCTTCAAGAAGCTGTTCACGGGTAAATACTCTGTTAGGATTTGACGCAAGGAAATACAGAAGCTCAAGCTCTTTTGGCGGAATTTCCGTAAGCTTGCCGTCGATACGTATTTCGTAATTTGAAAGATTAACAGTAAGCTTCGGGAACACAAGCTCCTTATCTGCCGTCTGCTCCTTAACGTCGCTGCGGCGAAGCACCGCCTTGACTCTTGCAACAAGCTCCTTTGTTTCAAAGGGCTTTGTCATATAATCGTCTGCACCAAGCTCAAGTCCGAGCACCTTGTCAAACGTTTCACCTTTTGCAGTGAGCATTATAATGGGAATGTTGCTTATTTTTCTTATCTCACGGCACACCTGCCAACCGTCCATTTCGGGCATCATAATGTCCAGTATAACTATTGCGGGCGACTCGCTCTTAAACAGCTCAAGTGCTTTTCTTCCGTCATTTGCCGTTACGGTTGTAAAGCCTTCCTTTTCAAAATAAATACGGATAAGCTCCACAATATTTTCATCATCGTCTACAATCAAAACCTTATTCACCGACACATTAATCACTCCTTTGTGAATTTATTCTTTATTTTGTATTTATTATATCATACAAATAAAAATTAATAAAGTCAATAATTAAATCTTTTTCTATGAATTTACACTTTATTAAAATATTTTTCATAATTGGAGTAAAAAAACTATTGACTTTCGCTTCTACATCGTGTATAATAAAAACACAATGTAGAAGCGAAAGGAGGAAATTCTATGAAAATATCAGAAACAGAAATGGAGATTATGCGTATAATATGGGACAAAAACGACAAGGTAACAACAAGCGAGTTAGCCGAAAGACTGCCCGAAAAAAAGCTGACAACCATTTCCACACTTGCAGGAAGACTAATAGACAAGGGATGTCTGAAATCCGAAAAAATCGGACGTTCACACGTGCACGAATATGAAGCTGTTATTTCGGAGAAGGAATATCAGGCTATGCAGACAAGAGAATTTGTGAAATCAATTCATCGTGGAAGCGCAAAAAGTCTTATATCTGCACTGTTTCGTGATGAGAGCTTCACAAAAGAGGATATTGACGAGCTTAAAAGATTCATAAAGGAAGCAGGTGATGAATAATGCTTGAATCGGTTATCATATCAACGCTTGCAGGTTCTTTTGTCTGTACTGTGCTTTTGATTTTTAAAAACAGGATTTTGGCAATTCTCGGCGGAAAAGCACTGTATTACCTGAGTCTGGGCGCAATGCTGATTTTTATGCTTCCGCTTAATATCGGAGATATTTCACTCTCACAAACAACAGCTGTCGGTATTACGGAATTTTCCGCAAATGAAACAGCACCGCCTGCAGTTATAGAAAACGCTGTTTCCGAAGAAGCTTTGACGGTGCAAGCTACACCGCCGCCGCAAACGGAAATACACCCAAAGGCGCCTGATATTGTAAGGCGGTCAAATCCTGTTACGATACAGGAAATTTTGATTGCGGCGTGGTTAACCGGTTTTATGCTTTCTCTCGGCAGATATTTTATATCGTATTTCAGATTTAAAAAGCGAATATGTGGTTTTGAAGTCTATAAAAGCGTTGGGAGAGTCAGAATTATCACAAGTCCGCTGATTACTTCGCCGATGATTTTCGGTTTTTTCAAGCCGACGCTTGCAGTACCGCAGTGTGAAATGGACGAGAGCGACTATCAGCTTGCAATACGGCACGAGATGATGCATTATTGCCACCACGATTCATGGTTTAAGCTTTTTGCTGTTTTTGTAAATTCACTCTGCTGGTTTAACCCTATTACATATCTGATGGTTAATTTAATCGGTGAAGCGTGCGAATATGCGTGCGACGAAGCTGTGGTAAAGGAAATGGACGCAGACGGCAGAAAACAATACAGCGAAATGATTTTATCCATGGTGTGCCAGTCCTCACCGGCATTGTCGAGCAATATGGCAAAAAGTAAACAACAGCTTAAAAGGAGGTTCGAGATGATTATGAAAAAGAAAAAATCAGGTGTTTTTAAATCCTTACTGTGTACGGCAATGATGCTGTCCGTTTTGTGCGGAGGCGTTGTTCTTGCAAACGAAACCGCCCCGCTTGTTTCGTCTTTGATTAAAGACGATTATGTGTATATTTCAAATTACGGAAACCACAATTACAATGAATTTGTTCCCGTTGAAAAAGATGGTGTGTATTACCTTCCTTTAAGAGAATTTCTCAATAAAAGCGATATTGAAAACGATAAAATTAAATACGATAACGGAAAAATTACGATTGATATTTGGTCTAATACTTATAAAATGATTAATATGTCAACTTCAGAGAATAACGAAAATACCAAACGAACAGAAACAACTATTCAAGGTAAATTGGCGTGGACTACAAGCTGTACTATTGGAAGTAATGATGTTTTTCTTGAAGGAAAACAGTATACATTAAAAAATTATCCGTATATCGAAGCTGATATAACATATGTTCCTTATGAATATCTACTTTTACTAAAAAATTACGAGGAAACACGGGAAAGAAAAGATTTTTATGACCGTACACACAAATTTATTGGTGTTATAATGTATGGATATAATAGTCTTGAAAGCGAATATTATTGTGATGATGCTGAAATAAGCAGTCTGCCAAGAGAAAAAATAATTGATGAAGATGCGCTCATTGCAACAGGAGCATATTATTCTTCCAATGCGGATATTTCCTTAAAGAAAACAGGATATAGAACAGAGTTTTCCGCAACATTGGACTATACAGATATGAATAACCTGAAAGATACGGGCAATATAGAAATAATTCTTAACAAAGTAACCCGTATATACAGCAAGGGTAGCGATATAGAAGGCTTATTTACATTAAAAATTGATGGCGAGACTATATATAACAATAAAATCGGTTATATAACAGGTCTTCCGCTTCCTGCGGGAGAGGGAATTATTCATTACGGAGAAACAATGGTAACCATCGGTCAGGCATCATTAAGAATTTACTTTTCAGGATTCGGAAAAAACACCAGTGCAGAATATAATGCATTAGTGACTAAGAACGGAAGAATTGCAAATAAATCCGATACAAAAAAGCTTAGCTTGCTTCCAACTGAAGTTAAATTAAAAGAAACGTTGGTTGCAAATACGCTTAAAGACAATTATTTTCAGTATAATATTCAAGAGGAGTATGCTGACATCGGGTTGAGATTTAATTATTATCCCGATAACAACCACAGCTGGAGACACGATTATTTTATTACACGCAATGAAAACAGCAAGATTAATGTCATAGATGAAAACACATTTTCAGGACATTTCTATTTTGCAAAAAACGAAACACGTATGGATTCATTTGATGCGATTATCACGTTGCTTCCCGACAACAGATTTGAATTAAAATCCACCGACGGAAATTACATCGTCAGAGGTACGGTGAAAGAATTTGTTCCGCAGTGGCAGTGGTCAGAGGAAGAAAAGAACGCACCTGTTCCGCAGGTAATAATGATTAACGAATAAATAGAAAGCGCCGCATTTTGCGGCGCTTTCTATTTATCTTATACCGTATTTTTCTATGATATAGTCCATGTCCTTGTCACCTCTGCCTGAAAGATTGATTAAAACAGAGCCTTTGCCCATGGTTTTTGCAAGCTTCATGCCGTAAGCAACCGCATGCGCACTTTCAATTGCAGGGATAATTCCTTCCATTCTCGAAAGCTCAAAGAATGCGTCGATTGTTTCATCGTCCGATACAACATCATATTTCACTCTGCCGATGTCATGCAAAAACGCATGCTCGGGTCCCGATGATGGGTAATCAAGTCCGCTTGCAACGGAATAAACGGGAGCAGGCTCGCCGTTTTCATCCTTTAGCATAATGCTGTTAAAGCCATGCATTATTCCCTCTTCGCCATAATTAAGACTTGCAGCATGGTCACCTAAAGCAGTACCACGTCCCAAAGGCTCAACACCGTAAATATCAACGGGGTCATTTAAAAATCCCGAAAACATTCCCATTGCATTCGAACCGCCGCCTACACACGCAACAACTGCATCGGGTAATTCGCCCGTCATTTCAAGGAACTGTTCTCTTGCTTCAATTCCCACTACGCTCTGGAAATCTCTCACCATCATAGGGAACGGATGCGGTCCTACAACAGAACCGATACAGTAAATTGCGTCCTTGTATTCATTACAATATGCCTCAAATGCGGCGTCAACTGCTTCTTTTAAAGTCTGCAGTCCGTGAGTTACCTCAACTACTCTTGCGCCGAGAATTTTCATTCTTGCAACGTTGGGCGCCTGCTTCTGTATATCCACCGCACCCATGTATATGTCACACTCAAGTCCGAAATATGCCGCCGCAGTGGCAAGTGCAACACCATGCTGTCCTGCGCCTGTTTCCGCAATTACCTTTTTCTTGCCCATGTATTTCGCAAGCAGAACCTCGCCCATGCAATGATTTAATTTGTGTGCACCCGTATGGTTTAAGTCCTCACGTTTAACGTAGAGCTGAACATTACCAAGCTTATTTGAAAGGCGTTCAAGATATGATACAGGCGTAGGTCTGCCCTGAAATTCCTTGCGTATTCTTCTAAGCTCCGAAATAAACTTACTTGATTTGCAGATTGTCCGATAGGCTTCGTTGATTTCGTCCATTGCCGTCTGCAGTTCTGTCGGAATATATGAGCCGCCGTATTTACCGAAAAATCCGTTAGCATCGGGGTAGTTCTTAAAGTATGTGTTAAATTCAATATTATTATATTTCATGACTATTTCCTCCAAAATTTAATCTGTTTTTATACTTCTTATTTCTTATCATTCTGATTCGCCATCGTTTTGAAAGAATAAACATAAAAAAACCTCCCTCTACAGCTTTATATTCACTGCCAAAGGAGGATAAACAAAAACGTCCCTGGCAGAAATATACAAATTCTGCCAAGGACGAACATATACAAATATCCGCGGTGCCACCTTGATTCACAGCATGACCTGTGCACTTAGCGAAGTACCTTCATACTCCCGACTTCTTACGTGAGTCTTACGTCTGTGAATTTCCTCACAGCCCTTAGCAGCCCATATTACTCAGAAAGCCTTTGCGGAACTCACACCATAATCCGCTCGCTCTTAAAGACCGACTCTGACTTTTTTCTGCCTCAACGGTTTGTTTTATTCATTTTTTATTATTATATGCCTGTTTTTTTCGTTTGTCAATAGTTTTTTGTGATTTTTTGTAAGCGCTACTTTCATGTAAATTGTAATTTATCGGTGACGTAAATAATTATTCCGCCGTAGGGACAGGCGTCCTCGACTGTCCGTTTATGGTTAATTTTACACGGACCGTCCGGAGGCCGGTCCCTACAAATATAATTGTTCGCAACTGTACACAATTTACCGCCGTAGGGGACGATGCCCACATCGTCCCGTTGTATATTCACG
>JAXJRQ010000054.1:0-3818 GCA_036310525.1 Clostridia bacterium | reverse complement strand
GAATATTATTGTAGGGGACGATGCCTACATCGTCCCGTTGTTATGTTCACGGGCGGATGTGGGCATCCGCCCCTACAAAAGTCAATTATATATAGTTGCAAACAATTCTCCCACCGTAGGGACAGGCGTCCTCGACTGTCCGTTTATGGTTAATTTTACACGGACCGTCTGGAAGCCGGTCCCTACAATCATCATTGCAAACATTCATATAAATTACAATTTATATGAAAAAACTGAATTGAAATCGACTATAATAAGCTTAATGGCTCAGAAGTGCCGGCGAGAATAACGTATTTACCGCGAACAGGATTTGTTTTAGGTGTTGAAAAATATGTTGGTAATATTCCTCGAATTAATATGTACGGTATAAAATCAGCATCACGGGAATATAGCGAAATTTATTCAAATAATACATATTGGGTAATTGCTTGTTTACTTATTCCTGTATTGATGATACCTTTGATAATGAAACTGTAATAACTTTTCAGGAGAGAAAAATGAAAGAAGTATATATAAATAAAAACGACGCAAATCAGCGTCTGGACAAGTTTATAACTAAATATATGCCCAAATTACCGCAGAGTATGCTTTATAAAGGTCTTAGGAAAAATTGTGTGCGTATAAACGGAAAGCATGTAAAGGACTCATCTGTTTTTCTCAAAGAGGGCGATGTATTGTGTTTGTATTTTAAGGATGAATTTTTTGAAGACGAAAAAGTTTTTGTGCCGGTTAAAAATAACCTTAATATAGTGTATGAGGATGAAAATATTCTGCTCATAAACAAAAAAAGCGGAACTGTAGTCCACAGTGACGACCGAGGTACAGAAAATACACTGATAGAGCAGATACAAAGCTATCTCTATGAAAAAGGCGAATACAATCCGCAAAATGAACATAGCTTTTCGCCGTCATTATGTAACCGTCTTGACCGCAATACGAGCGGAATAATCATTGCGGCAAAAAATGCTGAAGCTTTGCGTATTTTAAATGAAAAAATACGCAAACGTGAAATTCGTAAAATTTATCTTTGCATTGCAGAGGGAATATTTAATAAAAAAAGCGGTATAATGTGCGATTACCTCAAAAGAGGTGATAAAAAGGTCAGCATTTCATCAAAAGCATCAGACGATGCAAAATACGTTGAACTTCAATATAATGTAACCGAAGAAAACGGTGATTTTTCGCTTGTTGAGGTTGAACTGATGACAGGAAGAACCCATCAGATACGTGCACAGTTTGCAAATGCAGGACATCCCTTAAAGGGTGATAAAAAATACGGCGGCTCAAAGTCTCCGAATTATCAGGAACTTGTAAGCCACCGCTTAATATTCGATTTTAAAAGTGAATCAGGGATATTGTCTTATTTGAGCGGCAGAGAATTTTCATTGCCGTCATGCGACTTAATGACGTTATCACATACAAACCGATAAAGGTTTTGTGCGGCAAAAGGCTTGCCTATTCGCTCTACACTTTTTTTCATGAGCTCGACTCTCACAGGACTTTTAATCACCTGATAAATTGCCTCAGATATTGAAAAGCGCTTGTTCACCATGATAACAGCACCACAGTTTACGAGAAAATCTGCATTTCTGTCCTCCTGACCGGGCAGGGGATTAACGGTTATCATAGGCAGATTTTTTGCAAATGCTTCTGAAGTGGTGAGTCCGCCTGGTTTTGATATGATAAAATCAGCCGCATCCATCATAAGGTCGATGTTGTCTACAAAGCCGTAAATGCGTACATCCTTTTTCCATTCATACTTATTGAGCGTTGATTTTGTGCGTTTGTTTGAGCCGCATACGCATAAAATCTGAAAATCATCGGGATAATTGTCCATTTCGATGATATTTTTCTTCATGTTTCCGTATCCCATAGAGCCGCTCATAACAAGGAATGTGGTCTTGTTTTCAATACCAAGGAGCCGTCTGGCTTCTTTTTTTTCAGTTTTTTGTGAAAATTTATCACGTATAGGTATACCGAAGGGCAGAACCTTTTGTTCAGGAATTCCTTTTTTCATCATTGAATATGTCAGAAGCTCGTCGGCAGTGACGTAATAATCAAGAACCGTACTTTCCCAGAACGGATGAATTGTAAAATCTGTTACAACGCCGATAGTGGGGCAATGCACTTTTTCGTTATCCCTGAGGTCTGTCATAACCATGCATGCAAAGCTGTGTGTGCCGATGATGAGATCGGGAAGGTATTCTTCCGTAAAGCCTACAAGCTTTTTTGCAATCAGCTTTGATGCCATGGACAGTGCAGAAAATCTGTCATATGGCTCTTCTTTTTCGTTGAGCTTGCCGTAAACCTTGCCGTAGGGCGTGGAAAGGTATTTGGTTGATAAAAGATAACCGCCCTGTATAGAATTGCCCAAATGCTCGTTTACATATTCAAACATATCAAGCATATAACATTCATGCCCGTGTTTTTCAAATTCGTCTATAATTGCCATTGCGGCGCTGTGGTGCCCGTAGCCCGCTTTTACTGATAATATTAAAACTTTCATATGTAATCTCTATCTCCTGTCGTGTTTTACTTTCGTCAATAAAGTTTTATCATATTTAAAGTTATTATATCAAAAAAATAATTAATATGCAATAGCACAAATGTATACAGAATGTGAAAAAGATTACGTTAAAATTACATTTTTTAAAAATGGCGATTGAGTATTCGGGAGAAAAACAGAGAAAAACAGAGAAAAACGAAGTATTAAAAATAAATTTAAAAAAATTTCAAAAATAGTATTGACAATTTATTAAAAACATAGTAAAATACATAGCGTTGACCGAAAGAAGGAAAAAATCGGTCGTATTTCAAACAATATAACAGGAGGAAAAAACCATGAATTCAAGCTATTTGCAGAAACCCAACGATGTTGAAAGAAAATGGTACATCATAGACGCAGCAGATAAGCCCCTTGGTCGTGTTGCAACAGTTGCAGCAAGCATTTTGAGAGGTAAGCACTTACCCACATATACTCCCAATGTAGACTGCGGAGATCACGTTATAATCATTAACGCTGAAAAGGCAGTTCTTACAGGTAACAAGCTTCAGCAGAAGGTTCGTTACTACCACACAGGCTGGGTAGGCGGTATTAAGGAAATCCGTTATAACAAGCTTATGGAAGAAAATCCTGAAAAGGCTATGAGCTATGCAGTAAACGGTATGCTTCCCAACAATTCAATCGGAAGAAAAGCCGGCACAAGATTACATGTTTACAGAGGCGCTGAGCACAAGCAGGAAGCTCAGAAGCCCATCGCTTGGACAGGCGAAATAAAGTAAGGGAGGATTTTATAAATGGCTAAAGAACAATACTACGGTACAGGTAGAAGAAAGTCTTCTGTTGCAAGAGTTCGTTTGGTTCCCGGCAACGGAAACATCACTATCAACGGCAGAACAATCGATGAATATTTCGGTCTTGATACATTAAAGCTGATCGTTCGTCAGCCTCTTACAGTTACAAACACAACAGATAAGTTTGATGTTTTAGTAAACGTACAGGGCGGCGGTTTCACAGGTCAGGCAGGCGCTATCCGTCACGGTATTTCAAGAGCACTTCTTGAAGTTGACACAGACGCTTACAGAGCAGACCTTAAGGCTGCAGGCTTCCTGACAAGAGACTCAAGAATGAAGGAAAGAAAGAAGTACGGCTTGAAAGCTGCTCGTCGTGCTCCCCAGTTCTCAAAGAGATAATTATTATCTACTACAAACCCCAGAAACACAAGGTTTCTGGGGTTTCTTTTTGCCCTTTGTCGCAACTTTGTCGCAAATGGTTTGCTACAAACAAAAAAATACTGCCACTATTCAGTAGCAGTATT
>JAXJRQ010000053.1:0-9125 GCA_036310525.1 Clostridia bacterium | reverse complement strand
TGCGGCGTTGTATCTGTTTAACCCGTCGGTCATCGTGAACGGCTCTTTATGGGGACAGGTTGATTCAGTATATACGCTCACAACACTTTTGATGGTGTATCTTATCAGTGAAAAGAAAATGATTGCTTCATATTTTGTTTTTGCAATCTGCATATTCATAAAACCGCAGTCGTTGATTTTTACACCGGTACTGATACTCGGAATTGTCGAAAATCTTTTCCTTGATGATTTTGATATAAGAAAAATAATTAAAAATCTTTTGTACGGTTTATGTGCAATAGGTATGATGTTTTTACTTGCACTGCCGTTCGGGATTTCGAATGTAATTGAACAGTATATGATTACTGTTACTGAGCAATACCCGTATATGACGGTAAATGCATTTAATTTATGGGGTGCATTCGGCAACAACTGGGAAGCACTTACAACGGTGTCGAGTATCACAGGTTATGTGTTTATAGCGCTTATAACATTATACAGTGCGTATATATTCTTAAAATGCAAGGATAAATCCAAATACTATTTCACGGCGGCACTTTTATCGTTTCTGACATATATGTTGTCCGTAAAAATGCACGACAGATACGCATTTCCGGCGATGGCATTTTTACTTATGGCATTTATCATAAACAGAAATTTCAGAACATACGGTCTGTATACGCTTGTGACATTATCACAGTATTTTAATACTGTATGGGTGTTATTTATATATGAGCAGGACATAAATCTTTATTATAAGAGTCCCGTTATTGTAGCGGCGTCAATTATAAACGTATGCCTGACGCTGTTTATGATTGCATCAGCATATTCGCAGTATGCGAAAAATCGTGTTACGGTACGAAAGATTGCACAGGTAATGAAAACATCCGTTGTAAGAAGTGAATATCATTATAAATGTGATATAAAGCCTACTAAAAAGCTTCCTGGGCTTACAAAGGCCGATATAATTGCAATGGCGGTTATAACCATAATTTACAGCGTTGTTGCATTATATGATTTAGGAGATATGAAGGCACCCGAAACCGAAGCGGAAATAATTAATGAACCTTTAAGGATTGAGCTTCGGGAGGAAGCAGATATTAAAAAATTGAAATTCTTTAACGGTTCATATAATATTGATGCTTCAAGAAAACTGATTGTCAACTTTGAGAATGAGAACAACGAAGTCACAAAAACGCTTTCGATTGACTCGGCATCTGTATTTGCGTGGAGCGAAAAGGAAGTAGGAGCAAAGGCGAAATGCGTTTCGATTTATGCCGAAAGTGGAAAAATAAGCTTAAAAGAGCTGGCTTTATCGGACAATAACGGCGCATATATTGAGCCGATACAAAATGATAAAACTTACGCTCTGTTTGATGAACAAACACTCATCCCTGAAAATGCGACATTCAGAAACGGAACGTATTTTGATGAAATTTATCACGCACGTACTGCGTATGAGTTTATACACGGACTTGAAATTTACGAATGGACACATCCACCGCTCGGTAAGCTGATTATAGCTTTGGGAATAAAAATATTCGGAATGTGCCCGTTCGGGTGGCGAATTGCAGGGACGTTGTTTGGCATATTGATGGTGCCGTGGATATATATTTTTGCAAAACGATTTTTAAAATATTCGTGGCTAAGCGTAGTATGCTGTGTGCTGTTTACGTTTGACTTTATGCATTTTGCGCAGACAAGAATTGCGACAATTGATGTGTATGTGACGTTTTTCATTATACTGATGTATTATTACATGTTCAAGTATCAGTGCATGAGCTTCTATGATACACCGCTTGCAAAAACGTTTATTCCGCTTGCATTGTCGGGTGCATTTATGGGACTTGGTATTGCAAGTAAATGGACGGGTGTTTATGCAGGAGCAGGTCTTGCGATTATCTTTTTTGCGACAATCATAAAAAGATATAATGAGTACAGATATGCACTTAAAAACCCATCGGGAGAAACTAACGGAATAAGCCATGAGCATATTGTAAACAGCTTTAAAACGTATACAAGCAAAACGATTATTGCATGCTGTATATTCTTTGGTATTATACCGCTTACGATTTATGTGTTATCGTATATTCCGTATATGAAAACACCGTCAGGGAACGGGTTAATGACCGTAGTTGACAATGCAAGAGCGATGTTTACGTATCATGCGGATACGGTACTTGGTTCAGAGCATCCGTTTTCGTCAAGGTGGTTTGAATGGCCGATAATGGTACGCCCGATATTCTTCTATTCGGGAACGATTACCACCGAATTGCGTGAGGGAATAAGCTCATTCGGAAATCCGGCACTGTGGTGGATTGCGATTGCGGCATTTTTCCTTATGGTGTATGAGGCTGTTATGCGGCGTAACGGTAAGGCGGCGTTTCTGGCGGTTGGTTATCTGGCACAGTTTGTGCCGTGGATTCCTATTTCACGACTGACATTTATATATCACTATTTCCCATGTGTGCCATTCCTTGCGCTAATGGTGGGATATTCGATATATATAATATATGAAGAAGCAGGCGGTGGTATTAAATCATCTGCAGTTGTACTGAAAAAGAAAAAACAGGTGATGTACGGTGCGGTTATATATGCCGCAATTGCAGTGTTGTTGTTTATTTTGTTCTATCCTGTCTTATCAGGACAGCCGTGTACAGTTTCGTTTGCACAAAAGTGGCTGAAATGGTTTGATTCATGGGTATTACTTCAGACATGGCAATAGCTCGGTGTCATGTTTATATAAATCATTTATGAGCGGAAAGGTATGGATTTAAAATGAAAGTTATTAATTCACAAAAGATCACAGAAACAGTAAAGGAAATGTGCATAAATGCAAACTGCCGTCTGAATAATGACGTCAGAGAAGCATTGAAGAAGGGAAGCAGTGAGGATAAGTCTGATATTGCAAAAGGCGTTCTTAACAGACTTCTTGAAAATGCAGATATTGCTGATGAAAAAATGGTTCCGATTTGTCAGGATACGGGTATGGCTGTATTCTTTATTGAAATCGGTAAGGAAGTATTCATTGAGGGTGACACAATCACAGAAGCTGTCAATAAGGGAGTAAGTGCAGGCTATACAGAAGGATTTTTGAGAAAATCTGTTGTAGGTGACCCTTTAAGACGTGTAAATACAAAGGATAACACTCCTGCAATTATTTATTATGATTTTGTTGAGGGTGACAAGATTAAGATTACATTTGCACCCAAGGGCTTTGGAAGTGAAAACAAGGGCGGACTCAAAATGCTTAATCCTTCGGACGGTCTTGACGGTGTGGTTGATTTCGTTATTGATACCGTAAGAAAAGCGGATGCAAATCCCTGTCCTCCGATTGTTGTCGGTGTTGGCATCGGCGGTACAATGGATAAGGCTTGTATGATTGCAAAGAAAGCACTTACACGTGATATTGATTCAAAAAATCCCGACCCATTCTATGCAGAGCTTGAAGAAAAGCTTCTTGAAAAAATCAATAAGCTTGGTATTGGCCCTGCGGGTCTTGGCGGTACAACTACAGCACTTGGCGTAAATGTTGAAGTATATCCTACTCACATTGCAGGCTTACCGGTTGCTGTTAACATCAACTGTCATGCTGCAAGACATGCAGTTCGTGTGATTGACTAAAAATTAATATACACTAAAAAATCCCGTCACAGTAGTGTGACGGGATTTTTGCGTGGGGTTATATATTTTGTCAGTGCGTGATAAATTGTCACTTGATTTACCGTAGGGGATATGATAGCATAATTTCAGAAAAGAGTAAAGAGAGGTAAATTTAATGAGGAAATTAATCAGTGGCATTTTATTGTCGGCTATGCTTGCTTTGAATTTGTCGTCTTTTACAATAATGAGCAGCACAACATTGGCAGCAGAGAGCGACGGTGTGATTACGTTTAATGATTATGTATCTGACGATAGTGCAACATTGCCAAACGGATTTGTTGACCAGAATTATAGTGTAAATACTACAAATGACAAATCAAGACGTGTAAAGCAAAACGCAACCGGCGGAGTTTATGGCAAAAAAGCGGATGACATGGCTTACACCTTGACACATCAGTGGCTTGCAGAGTCAAAACAACCGTCTACCAGATGGTATCAGACAAGATACAATGCAAATCTTTCGGGCGGTAAATATGTTCATTTTGCTACAGAGTTGGCATATGAATATGCTGCGGCGGAAAGAAAGCTTGCAGTCGGTGTCACAACTGCTTCGGGAAATGCGGATATAAATAATATAG
Source organism: Clostridia bacterium (assembly GCA_036310525.1). Classification (GTDB taxonomy): domain Bacteria; phylum Bacillota; class Clostridia; order UBA1381; family UBA1381; genus UBA4716. The sequence goes on along the minus strand of JAXJRQ010000053.1, from coordinate 4,905 downwards.
TAAAAATATCACGTCCCGATTTAAATTCCGCAGAGCTTATTATGTCGTTTTTTGATATGGAATCTATTCATGTACCAAAGCATAACGGCTGGATGAAGTTTGACGTTGTTATTGAGTGTGAAACGGGTTTTGCAGACGTATATTACAATGGTGAGCAGGTAGTGGAAAAGTATGAAACGGGTGTGACGGGTATAACTCAGTTCAGACAGGGAATATTCTGTATTTATCAGTGTGCACTACTGCCAGGTAAAGGCTTTGGACAGTCGGTGACATATGTGGATAATGTTTTATGTGCAATGCCGCAGACTAAGCCTGAAATAGCAAAATTTACACCGTATGAGGCTTGGGATTTTGAAGACTACAGCGGTGGTTTTGACGGAAATCTTTATTTGCAGAATACTACAACCACGAAGGTAACTGAGGGAATAGCAAAATCAGGAGTATTCGGAAAAGCGGCGGATGACGTGTCTTTTCTTGCAAGAGCACCGTATGCGTCAAAGGATACTGACAGTGGAACGTCATGGCAGCAGGTGAGATTTAATAATCTGTCAACGAGAATGCCGGATAATTACCCGATGTTTTATAAGATTTCGTTTGAAATGGCATATACGGGTCAGAATATGAACCGTATTCTCTATTTCGGAAGTACTGCATGGGCAAGTAGCGCAGCAAAACGTTATAAAAATGACCATAAGGTTATACAGATTGAGGATGACATATTATCGGTAAACGGTGAGGTAATTGAGACAGATGAAGGTGTTGTTGCCGAAAACATTTGGATGAAGTTTGATATTGTTGTAAAGTGTAAACAGGCGGCAGGAGCATATGACGTGTATCTTAACGGTAAAAAGATTGCTGAAGATGTTACCATGACATTTAAAAACGCACTTGAAAGCTATCAGACTATTGAAAAAATACATATGCTGGCATTTGCAATCAACCACGAAGCAAGTCAGGCGGCTGACTGGGCATGGCCTGAGTGTGATACATATTTAGATAATGTATCAATATCAAGCTATGGCTCATATCCGTATATAGAAACAGTGGAAACCGAAGAGGAACAAGAGCTTATAAGCTGTACGTACTATGCGGACGGTATTGAAACAGATAATATTTTCAAGGCAAACAGCGTCAAGGCGGTAATTAATGATGTGGCTGATGCAGTTCCGCTTATTGCAGTATATAACGGCGGTGTGCTTAAAAGTATTCTGACAGATGATGATAAGGATATGGAGCTGTCTGCTTCATTTAATCCGGGTGACAAGGTAAAGTTTATGATGTGGGACAGCTTGCAGACGATGAAGCCTGTTCATGATGTGACTGATATTACGGTAACATCTGATTTAGCAGAGCCTACCGCATCGGAGTTTGCTGTGTCGGGAATGTTCACGGATGGCGCTGTTTTGCAGAGAAACAAGGATGTAAATATATGGGGTACATCTGATTCAGATGACGGAACAACGATTAATGTGATTTACGGCGACAATGCAGCTCAGGCGGTGGTTTCGGACGGAAAATGGTCGGCAAAGCTTAAGCCGATGGAAGCCTCGGTGTCAGGAAAAACACTTTATGTCTATTCAGCAGATGGCTTTGAAGCGTTTGATGATATAGTAGTAGGTGATGTTTATTTTGTTGCAGGTCAGTCAAATGCAGAACTGCCTATGAGCAAAACAGAGCATTACGCAGCCGATAAGGCGCTCGTATCTGAAAGCGATAATATAAGATTTTTCTATCAGAACCGTCAGGATGCATTTGACTTAAGCGATGAAGAACGTGTGGTTGTTCAAGAAAATCCCATAAACCCGAACTATAAATGGGAAATAGCAAAGCCGCACACAATCGGCAGATTATCAGCGATAGGATATTATTTTGCGGATAAAGTTTCGGAGACATTAGAGGCAAATGTGCCTGTAGGATTGATACAGACAGCTTTCGGTAGTGCCAGATTGCAGGAGCTTTCGCCGGCGTGTGTAAATGATATATACGGATATACGGTTGATGCTGATCGTATAAAATACAATGCATATAATACGCTTGTAGCGCCTGCGGAAAAATATTCTGCACGAGGAATGTTGTGGTATCAGGGCGAGAGCGATTCTACATTGGATGAACGTACAAAGACATATACAGCACGCTTTAACAGCCTTATGGAATATGTGCGTGATATTCAGGGTGATGATTTCCCGGTGTTCTTTGTTCAGCTTTCGTCACATACCGATTATGTTGATAATGGTTCGCAGGGATGGACATTTAACTGGAAGGTTCCGAGATTCAGAAATATTCAGAATGGAATTGAGGATGTGATTAATGATACATATATGGTTCCATCGCTTGATTTAGGACTTAAAGAAGGGGATGTAAACGATACTGCACATCCGATTTATAAAAAAGAAATCGGCTATAGACTTGCCGATGTGGCAATTGAAAGATTATACAAAGAAAACGGCGATATTGACAGTGTTCTTGCCGCTAAGGTAAAATCAATAACATATGATGCTACCGGCGCAACGATTATATTTGAGCGTGTAAACGGCGCATTGACAACAGTTGACGGCAAAACAGCAGTATTGGGATTTGAGCTTATAAAGGACGGCGTTGCAACAGCGGCAACGGCTGAAATCATTGATGATGTTACGGTAAGAGTAACAGGTGTTGAAAATCCCACAGGTGTGAGATATGCATACTATAATGCGGCATCACCCGCTATTGCAAACCTTAAGAGCGGAAATGGTTTACCGTGTCCGACTTTCTCGGAAAACGGCTTTGATGTTGAACCGCTTACACTCGGTCAGGAACGATAATACTAATACATAAAAAAATATGCATCCTATTGGATGCATATTTTTATGTATAATTTATCTCTGTACACGACCTGAACCGTCGCCGCCTGCAAGATTTTCAACATCTGCACGTGAAACAAGGTTGAAGTCACCGGGTATTGTGTGCTTCAAAGCTGAAGCTGCAACACCAAATTCAAGAGCATCCTTGAAATTCTTTCCGTCAAGGAAACCGCAGATTGTACCGCCTGCAAAGCTGTCGCCGCCGCCTACACGGTCAACGATTGGGTGTACTCTGTATTCCTTTGAATGATAGAATTCCTTTGTATCTCTTGAGTAGATACAAGCTGACCAACCGTTATCTGATGCTGATCTTGAAACACGAAGTGATGAAATTACATATTCAAAGTTGAACTTTTCAACCATCTGCTTGAAGATGCTTTCATAACCTGCAAGCTCAAGGTCACCTGATGTAACGTCTGTTTCGCCTGGCTTGAAGCCAAGAACCTTTTCAGCATCTTCTTCGTTTCCGATACATACGTCAACGTACTGCATAAGGTTTGTCATAACCTTCTGAGCCTTTTCTGATGACCATAATTTCTTTCTGAAGTTAAGGTCAACTGAAACCTTAACACCGTGCTTCTTAGCAGCCTTAAGTGCAATTTCTGTAAGCTCTGCAGCTGCGTCTGATACTGCAGGAGTAATTCCTGTGAAGTGGAACCAGTCAGCACCTTCAAAGATTTCATCGAAGTCAAAATCAGCAGCTGTAGCTGTTGAGATTGATGAATGAGCTCTGTCGTATACAACGTTTGAAGCTCTCATTGCAGCACCTGTTTCAAGGAAATAGATACCAAGTCTTTCGCCGCCCTTTGCGATGTGCTTTGTTTCAACACCGTATTTTCTAAGAGCTGCTACAGCACATTCACCGATGGGATTTTCGGGAACCTTTGTAACAAATTCTGCATCATGACCATAGTTAGCAAGTGATACAGCAACGTTAGCTTCGCCGCCGCCATAGCATACGTCAAACTCGTCTGCCTGAATAAATTTTTCGTTGTTGGGTGTTGATAATCTGAGCATTATTTCACCCATAGTAATAACTTTTGCCATTTTGTATTCTCCTTAATATTATTTCTTAAGCTCTGCTCTTGCAGCCTTAATATTTGCAATAAATTTCTTAGCAGTTTCTGTGATTGCAGCATAATCGCCGGTCTTAGCACCCTTTGTAAGTGATGAACCTGCACCTACAGCAACAACGCCTGCCTTAATCCATTCGCCTACATTATCAGCGTCAACACCGCCTGTCGGCATCATCTGAGCCTGGGGAAGAGGTCCTTTGATGTCTTTGATAATTGTGGGGCCGTAAAGGTCAGCGGGGAATATCTTGATTATATCTGCACCTGCTTCCATAGCTGTGATAACTTCTGTAATTGTAGCACAGCCGGGCATATACGGCACTCTGTAACGGTTACAAAGCTTAGCAGTTTCAGGATTGAATGCGGGGCTTACGATAAAGTTAGCACCTGCAAGTATAGCTATTCTTGCTGTTTCGGGATCAAGAACAGTACCTGCACCAAGCATCATTTCACCGTTGGGGTATTTTTCTGCCAATGCAGCTATTACCTTGTCAGCACCGGGAACGGTAAATGTAAGCTCAATACCTGTACAACCGCCTGCAAGACAAGCATCACTGATTTTGATTGCTTCTTCAGCATTTGTAGCTCTTACAACAGCAACAAGACCGCAGTCTGTAAGCTGTGTTATAACTTTTTCTTTAAGTATCATGGTAAAATCCTCCTTATATAAACAATTATAATTATAGTATCATATTTTCTTTTATTTTGCAATAGAGAAAATCATATTTAACAAAATTTGAGCATATTTTCGCAAAAACTGATATATAAGTTGAAAATTGATACATATATTTGTTATATATGTTGCTTTAACCAAAATCGTGAGTGGTGCCTGAACTGATTTGGTATTTCTCAAAAATGCAGACTATTTTTTCTACGATTTCAAAATCGTTTTCAATGTTTTCATGTAAAACCTTATATATTTCCGATAATGCATTTATTGCTGTAGTCTGTGCTATTTCATTGATGTCTATTTCTATTTCAGTACATGGGAG
>JAXJRQ010000052.1:0-3512 GCA_036310525.1 Clostridia bacterium | reverse complement strand
GCCCCCTTTACACAAAGGGGCCTTCCGCTCGATTGTTTGCACTTGTAAAAATCATCTCGATAAATTACAATTTGAATATCCCAACTGCACGGCTGAGGGAAATTTTCGCAGGTTGCTGCTCGGTGGAACGACGGTGTACGAAGGTACTCCGAGCGACACCGAGTAGTAAGATGCGGAAATTTAACCAGCTGAATAAATTACAATTTATGGTATTCTATTATTGCTTCGGCAAATGCCTTACCGATATTTCGTAAATCATCCGCACATATGGGATGATTTTCCGTACCGAAATACGGGTTTTCAAGCGTAAACGCAAGCTTATTTTCACTGCGCTTACCGAAATAGTCGGAAAATTTTTCAACCGTATCGCTTTTCTTGTTCCATTCCTGACCGTAATGCACATCATTTGCCTGCATATGCGGCACAGGCAGAGCTGATGTTTTTTCGTCTAAAATTTTACCGAAGTCATCTATTTTGCAATCGTCACGGGGATACACGATATACGGATAGTCACGTCTACCGCCCTGATAGAACGGCGCATGAAAGTCAAACGCATACATAACCTTTTTGTCCTCAGTGAGCTTTTTTAAAGCAATTACTTCATTATAAAGAGGATTGTCAATATAGTCACGGTTATGGTCGTGCGGACGTCGGTTTTTGCCCTGATCACCGCAAACACAGCCGTCAAAATCCATATACGGCACAACAATCACCGATAAATCGGACGGCAAATGCTCCTTAAGATACGAAACAACGCCCTCAAGCGTATAGCTTCCGCTTGATTCACAGCAGTGATGGCGTGCAGTCAGGACAATGGTGTTTTCACCGTCTCCGAAGCTTGTATACGGCACGATGTTACCCTTTTTTGAAGTACACAGCGTTTTTACCGTAAGATTTTCATTTTGTGCAAAAACATCAAATTGCTCCGTTGAATACAGAATATGGTGCGCAAACCACACCTTATTTTCATTCTCGCCAAAGGTATATGTGAACGAGGTATCAGCGGCATTCATGCTCCAATGCCAGTTTACGAAGTCGGTACTTACTGCGGCTCCGTATCTGCCAAGCTTCGTTTCATCACTAAATTCAAAGGTCACTGTTTTTCCTGCGCCATCTTCCACGCAAAATGCCCAGTAAAACCAGTTACACTCACTGTCACGCAAATCAGGGATAACAACCACATTATCGCCTTTATATTCTATTTTTGCATTTGCACCGATAAAATCTGTTGAAATACGCATAATTTCTCCTTTAAATATATCATCAGGGACGGTTTGTGGTTACACACAAAACCGTCCCTATGTACAAATTTACTGTTTTTCTATGTCTGCTTCAATCACGCACGCTGAATCAACGTGTCCGATATAAACCTTTAATGACTCATCCTGCACCGAAACGCTGTCTTCATTAAAATCGGGATATATGATATGTGCATTTTTGATTTTAACATCAAAGGGAAGCACTATTTCCGCATCCTCTGTCTGACGTCTCCATACGGAAACGAACAGCTTTTCCTCTGATTTGTAGCCTACCGCCGCCCACTTATCATGGAAGCTTGCAAGACCTATGGGGTATACGGGAACTGACTTCTTTATATACGGACGTATTCTCTTATACTGCGCTATTCCCTCACGCATATAGTTAAGTCCTTCGTCGCTAAGATGTGCAACCGCACCGCTCACATGCATACGCTTAAGCATTGCGTTTACCATGTTATACGTTACTTCGTACTTATCAGCATCAGCCGAGGGGTAAATCCAGATACCTGCCTGCTCGGGCAAAAGAGCTGTTGACGCTTTTGATGCAACAATACCGTTTATTCTGTAGTCCTCCTGGTCGGTTACAGACTGAATGGAGCATTTATCAAGGATACCGTAGGTCATGCGCAGACCGCCGCTTGAACAGTTTTCAATGATAAGGTCACTGTAGCGGTCAAACAGACCCTGAAGCCACGCATTGAATGCATTATTATGCGCAACCAGTCCCTCGCACATACTATCGGAATTAACGTCTGTACCAACTCCGACCTCCATATTGTGGTCAAGCTTTAAGTAGCGCACTCCGTAGTCGTTATAAAATCTGTCTACAACCTTATCAAGGTAATCCGTTACTTCCTTATTTCTGAAATCAAGCATATAACGTAAATTATCCTTTATACGCTTTCCGTGGCGCATAAAGAAGAAATGCTCAGGATATTTATCCTTCATGGGACTGTCTTCGCCGACAACCTCGGGTTCGAGCCAGATGCCCGGTTTCATGCCTTTTTCACGGATAAAATCCATAACCTTTTCAATGCCGTTGGGGAATCTTACAGGATCAGGATACCATTCTCCGCCTTCCTTTTCCCAGTCGTCACGACAGAACCAGCCTGCATCAAGCATGAAATATTCACAGCCTATTTGAGATGCTTTTTCAATTACGGGCAGAAGCTTTTCCTCTGTTGCGTTACAGAGCATACACTTCATATAGTCATTGAAAATGACGGGCAGATGGCTGTCTGATTTATTAAGGCGCACAATTTTGCGTCTGTATTTTGTAATCTCACCGAGAGCTTTGTCAAATCCGCCGTTAACCGCCGCAACTGCACACTTACATGCTGTATATTTTTCGTTCGGCTTTAAGTTTTTCCAGAACTGATGCGATGACTCATTAGGTCCGCTGATTTTTAAGTAGAGGCTGTCAGCAAGGTCGCTGATTTCCCACTCCCACGGGCCATGGTTTTCAACCTGCCACATGAGCGCAGTGTCTGTATCACTGTTATGTAAGTATCCCATCGGCAGATAACCGTTTGTGGAGTATTCACCCTTACAGCCGACAAGTATACGGCTTAACTGCATGTTGCGTATGCGGTTGTAGCCAAGCTGTTCAGGTTTAAAGCTCTGCCATGCAAGCTCGCCTGACCATGTATTAAATGGTATCATGATGTCAAGCTTGTCATTTACGGAATTTTCGCCTTCTTTATCTATACCGCAGAGCGAAAACGAGGAAACGTATTCAAGACCAATGCTCCCGTTGCTGATGTTTGTTATGTCCGTCCACGAACGCACCGCAGAAATTCCGTCGAAGAACTGATAGTGTAATACTGCCTGTATTTTATCGTTTTGGAGTATAAACTCAACTATTCTGCCTTTTGCGTTTTTACTGTCGCTTGTTTTTATTACCTTTAACGGTTCACCGCAGATTGTGCCTGCGTTTTTGTGACCTCTGTGGTATTTGTGCGACTCGCCCGTAAGCTGAATTTCAACCGCACGGTATGCGTGATAGTCATCCTTGGCTATTAATGAGTTGTCAAATTCGTTTGTTCCGAAATGCAAAAGATACAGTTCGCCGTTTGCGTCTGTATCAAATACAAGAATGAGTCCGTTTTCTCTGATTTCTGTCATTTTTTTCATTCCTTTCATGACGTAGTACGGATTTGGGGAAATGTAAATTGTAATTTATCGGGATGATTTTTACAAGTGCAAACAATCGAGCGGAAGGCCCCTTTGTGTAAAGGGGGCTGGCGCCGTAGG
>JAXJRQ010000051.1:0-14013 GCA_036310525.1 Clostridia bacterium | reverse complement strand
GCTCCAGAACCTTTTTAGGGGTTATTGTTTTTGAAAAATAAACATTTGGTTTCATTGATTTCACCTCATATAATTTATTTTAAAATAGATACAGCATCACTGATTGTTTTTTCAAATGCTTCTCTGCCGTATTTATCCACCTCGGCTTTGTTCTTTTCACCGTGAGTCAGACAGCCTGCACCGCCGATGCATCCGCCGACACATGCCATACCCTCGATAAAGTTTGCGTCAAGGACATTTTTGCTTTTCTTAAGTAATGCCACTCTGCACTCTTCAATACCGTCGCAGGGAATAGCTTTTAAGTCAAATTCAATATTCTGCTCCTTTAATGCCTGTGCAACTGCGTCTGAGAGTCCGCCCGAACGTGCAAATATTCGTCCAAAATACGAAGCGTTGTCAAGCACATCTTCATCAAGCACCGTAAGTTCAATATCTTTGCTGTCATAAAGTGCCTGAAGTTCCTCAAAAGTGATAACAGCGTCTACATAAGGCTTTACTTCATCACGCTGAGCTTCTGCCTTCTTTGACGTACACGGACCAATAAATACAACCTTTGCATTTTCGGTTGTGTCCTTTATATATTTTGCAAGTGCCGCCATAGGTGACGGGTTATGCGAAATAAGCGGTACAAGGTCAGGGAATGCGGTTTTGATATAAGTTACAAATGCAGGACAGCACGAGCTTGTCAAAAAGCCTTTTTCCGCAAGCTCCTGTGATTCTGACTGTGCAACCATGTCAGCACCTAATGCGGCTTCAATTACCGTAAAGAAACCGAGCTCCTTAAGTCCTGCTACAACCTGACCAAGCTTAGCATATGTAAACTGACTTGAAATAGATGGTGCAACAATGGCATATACCTTATATTTCTGATTATTATCGCTGTTTTTGATGATGTCGATTACATCAAGAATATACGATTTATCCATAATAGCTCCGAAAGGACACTGATAAACGCATGCTCCGCAGGCAATACACTTGTCATTATTGATTGAAGCGGCATTTTCTTCGTTTATGGAAATCGCCTTGATTTTACATGCGTTCTGACATGGACGCTTACGGTTAACTATTGCGGAGTAGGGGCATACCTTCGCACACTGACCGCACTCCACGCATTTTGATTTATCAATATGTGCTACGTGGTGACTGTCAAACGAGATAGCACCTCTTTTGCAGACATCTTCGCACCGATGTGCAAGACAGCCACGGCATGATGTAGTTACTTCATATCCCGCAGCTGGACATTCATCACATGCAATGTCGATAACCTCAATTATATTCGGGTTTTCCTTGTCACCGCCCATTGCAAGTTTTACACGTTCGCCTAAAATTGCTCTTTCTTTATATACACAGCAACGCATTGTCGGGATTTTTCCGGGAACAATGGTTTTCGGTATTTCGAGAAGGTTTTCGAGAAGAGTGTCGTTCCATGCCTGACGTGCAACCTCACGCAATACTTTATATCTGAGATATTGTACTTTAGTATCAAATTTTCTCATGACTATTTCTCCTTAAAAATAACTTACTTTGATTCGCTTTCCCATTTGTCTGAGACATTTGGAAAGCTCTTCAACAAGGTTCATCTTTATACTGAAATTTATAGGCAAATCGGGGTTCTGGTGCGCAGGATTTATTGCTCTGCCCACATAGAAGTTAATATCCGTTGCCTCCTCAAACAGAAGCTGACATATGAGGGAAGCACCATCGTGCTTGTAATTCCAGTGCTCATACATTTCATTTTCGCCCAAGTAGTCTTTGGCGTATTCAAGAACCTTGTTTACGGTGATAACACCCTCCGTTACAAGGTCGACACCCTCAAGCTTTGCTATGGGCGGAACATCCGAGCGTTCAAAATTCAATGTAGGCTGAAGGGGTTTATTGAGATACTTTGCGGCAATTGAGGAGGTTGTACCTCCGCATATAATGTGCTTACCTTCCTTTGAGAAAAACAAAGACATCATTCTGTCTGCGTCATCACGGTTTGACGGAGGACCGAATAAAATGTTCATCGGCTCACGCTTTCGTATTTTGACGATACATGCCGTAGCGTCATCACCGGGTTTTTGACCGTAAAGCTTATCACATTCATCAATGAGCATTGTGGAAAGATTTTTTGCCGTAACACCGCTTACTGACATTATTTCCATAAAGCTTATAATATCTTCACGCTTCCAGCCGAAATTATACGCCATACCGATACCTGCATGAGGACAGCCGTCGCTCATTGCAATGAAAATATCATTTTCCTGAAGGCGTATGGTGGATTTGTATATTTTTTTACCGCCAATATTTATTTCTGTTCTCGGATATTCGTAGTTCTGATTATCACGAAGCAGAATTACCTGCGGATTATCATACTGTATTATGTCGGCAACCTCATTGTCAATAAGGTGTATAATGGTAAAGGTCGAATATGCCACACCTCTGACAGAACATACGGGAAGTGTAGCGGCAATTGTTGACACACATTCTTCAATCGGAAGCTCTGCCGCCATCATGGTTGAAATGATTTTTGATGTAAGTGTTGACAGAATACTTGCCTTGACACCGCTTCCGAGACCGTCTGCAAGAACAATAACGGTAGAACCCTCGTTTTGTTCAACAATGTCCACATGATCGCCGCAAAGCTGTTCACCATAGTGGTTTATACTTTTGTAGCCAATATCTGCGCATAAATTATTCATCTGAAATCGACTCCTTTAGCTTTGCAAGCGCAATTTTTGTTTCTGCGGCTGTTTCGCCAAGAAGTGACGCAATTTCCTGAACAATACGCATCTGCTTGTCAACCACCTTATCAGCAACCTCAATGGTGCGTCTGCTGATACTTTCTTTCTTTTCACGTTCATTTTCTTCGTCGGTAATATCACGCATAATACCGATTAAGAGGTGAGAGTCTTTATCATATATCACCGACTGCTCGACATAGCGCTTGTATTCGGCAAGATAAATTCGCTTGTTTCGGATATTTCTGCCCGTGTTTTTTACCTCCATAAAATCCTTCGGGTCAAGAATACGAATAACCTGATCACCGAGTATATCGGCACTTGAACGGATGTTCATCATATTGCGTGCCGCCTCGTTTATCTGCTGAACCTCAAGGTTTTCGTTAAGAACTATAAGCCCGTTTGGTGTGTTTTTAACCATTGTATCCGAGAAGCTTTCTGCTTTATCCTTCAAAAATGGCAGACACATTGAAATTTCTGCCTTGCCCTGACAAATTGCAATCGCTTTTTCACGGCATGTATTATATCCGCATGAGCCGCAGTTAAGCTCGTCGGAAGGCTTGAATTTACCCATCTGACGCAAAACGCTGAATATTTCCGTTTCGGTGGGTTTTTGAAGCTTATGCTCTATAAATTCAAACTGCTTTTTAAGCTCTACAGGCTTTGGCTGTGATACGTTAAAATCCTTTTCGCCTGCAAAGTCTGCGATAGTGATATAGTCTTTTATGGGTGCAGTTCTGTGGTATTTTTCCATTACAGGACCGCCAATACAGCTTCCTACACACGCAGACATTTCTATAAAGCATTTATGTATTTTGCCGCTTTCAATGTCTTTTAATGCATCAATACAGTTTTCAACACCGTCAAGTGCTATGTATGTATAATCAGGTGAGTGCTGTGTCATAGTTTTCAAAATTCCGCCCGTTGTCGGGAAGAACCTTGCTCGGCTTTCCTCGTCTGTATCCATCTCCTGGCGAAGCTCAATGTTTTCTTCCTTAAGCCAGTTGGTCAGCTCTTCAAATGTAAGAACCGCATCCACTATACCCTCGTAATGTTCTGCTTCGTCCTTTTTTGCAACACACGGGCCAATAAATACCGTTTTTGCATCGGGAAATCTTCTTTTTATATCCATGCAGTGCGCCTGCATGGGGGATACAACGTCGGCAAGATATTCAAGTACTGCCGGAAAGTATTTCTGTATGAGAAGATTTATCGAATGACAGCACGAGGTTATTATAATATCACGCTCGTCCTCGTTTATCATTCTCTCGTATTCTTTTTTTACAATTGTTGCGCCAATGGCGGTTTCCTCAACATCATAAAAGCCAAGACTGCGCAGTGCATCACGTACAGCACCTATTCCGACACCCTCATAGTTTGCTACAAATGACGGTGCAATACTTACAATAACGGGTACACCGCTTTGTAAAAGTACCTTGGCTTTTTCTGTTTCATCAACTATCTGCTTTGCATTCTGGGGACACACAACAAAGCATTGTCCGCATAAAATACATTCATTGCCGATAATATGCGCCTGATTACCCGAAAAACGTATTGCCTTGACGGGACAATGACGGATGCACTTATGACAGTTTTTACAATTGGATTTTTTTAAAGTCAGACAATTTGGCATATGCTGTTACTTCCTTTCATGTTCTATTACGGCGAGCACCTTGTCGTTGAAAAAGTCGTTAAAGCTTTCACGGGTAATTCCCGTATAAATCTCATCATCAACCTGAATGGTGACTCCCTGACGGTTACATTGTCCTGTACAAAAACTGCCCGCAAGTGTAATATCTCTGTCAAGACCGTTTTCTTCAACAGCTTTGGTAATCATTTCGACAATTTCAGCCGAACCTTTTATATGGCACGAACTGCCTACACATATCTGAATTATCATATTATCACACCTTTGCTAAAATTTCCGTTCTGAAAAATTCTTCAGTCGACTCAGGGGTAACGGAATAAAAACTATCATCTGCTGTTACGCACACACCTTGCTGACATTTTCCCATACAAAATGTGCCGTTGATTTCTACCTTATCACTGATGTTGTTTTCAGCTATGAGCTTTTGTAATTGTTCAACGACTTGTCGTGAACCCTTTATATGACATGAACTTCCTATACATACTGTTATTTTCATTTAATTTTCAACCCTTTCTGTGGTTTGGAGTAGTTTGTCTGTTCAATATATGTATATTAAATATTATAACAGATACAATTAATTTTTTCAATCCATATAATAAAGAAACTTTCACAAAAATACAGGTTAAAAACAGATAAAAATGTTATTTTATTAAAATACTTGTAAACGAAGAAAAAATGTGATAAAATCAAGGCAATGAATTTTTTATGGTGATATAATGGATAATGTAAAACTGATAGCTCAATATCTGGAAAAAGGCTCTAAAGGCGAACAGACTGATTTAGTCGGAATTGAGCTGGAGCATTTTGTGCTCAAAAAAGATACACATGAAAATATAGGTTTTTACGGCAAAAACGGAGTGGGCGAGATACTTAACAGAATGTCAGCGCATTTTGAAAAAGAATTTTACTCAGAGGGTATACTGATTGCGCTTGCAAATGAAAAATATTCTATTACACTTGAACCCTCATCACAGCTTGAAATAAGTCTTGCACCGGTAGGAAATATTTCTGATGCGGAAAAAATATACAGTGATTTTCGTAAGCTTACCGACCCAATGCTTGCCGAGTACGGTTATGAATTGGTGTGTAGCGGTTATCGTGAAAAGGGCAGAGCGGACGAGCTTGAACTAATACCCAAAAAACGCTATGAGTTCATGAATAAATATTTTGAGAATACGGGTAAGTGCGGAAAAAATATGATGCGTGCAACAGCGTCAGCGCAGATTTCAATAGATTATGCCGATGAAAAGGATTGTGCGAAAAAATTCCGTGTGGCTAATATTTTAAGCCCTGTTTTTTCACTTATATGTGATAACAGTCCGTATTTTGAGGGTGAAATTTATGATGGACGTATGGCACGTACGCATGTATGGAATAATGTTGATTCTGACAGATGCGGCATCGTTCCTTTCGGGGACAGTTTTTCGTTTGAGGAATATGCACGCTATATATACGAAAGACCTGCAATACTGGTGCTTAACGGTGGTGAAGCAGTTTTTACGGGAAATATGCCGATAAGTGAAATTTATCGTGACAAAGAAATCAATGAAGAGGAAATAGAGCATATTTTGTCGATGTTTTTTCCGGATGTGCGACTGAAACGGTATATTGAAATACGCCCTGCTGACAGTATGCCGATTGATTATACACTTTCTTATGCCGCACTTGTAAAGGGTATATTTAAAGATTGTGATAAATTTGATTTTTATAATATTACATCATCAGATGTTGTTGCCGCAAAGGAAAGCATTGTAAAATACGGCTTTGACGCTGTAATTTACGGTAAAAAAGCATACGAAATATGCGATATGATGCTTGATACGGCTCTGAATAACCTTAATGATGGGGACAGAAAATATATAGCACCGCTTGAAGCGATTATAAGAGAAAGAAAAACACTCAAGGAGAGAAACTGATGCGAGATATTAATGAATATTACAGAGGAATTATAGACAGTGATTTTTCAAAAAATGTCGAAAGTGCCGCAAAGCAAAAGCATTATATTGAAAACTCCACTGCACGTTATCACGGCAGAATAGTGTATACGATGTATATTCCGAAGCTGTTTTCAAAAGAAGCGGCACAGTATTTTGAAGAGCTGACCGATACAATGTATACAATCATGCTTAAAGTAATAAAGGAATATGAAGAAAATCCTGAATACCGAAAGCTGTTTGGATTTGAAAAAAAGCTTGAAGAGCTGATTTTAAGGGAAGACAGATACGATTGCAAGCTTCCCGTTGCAAGAATTGACATTTTCTTTAATGAAGAAGATTTCTCTTTTAAGTTCTGCGAGTTTAACACCGACGGCGCAAGTGCCATGAATGAAGACCGTGAGCTTAATAATGCGGTAAGGGAAACAAATGCGTTTAAGATTTTCAATAAACGCTACAATACACATTCGTATGAGCTGTTTGATTCGTGGGTGGATACGTTTATTGACATTTACAAAACTTATCCCAAAGCAAAGAAAAAGCCGCATATAGCAATTGTGGATTTCATGTCGAGTGCTTCAGATAATGAATTTGAGGTATTTAAAGAGCATTTTGAAAAAAGAGGGTATACATGCGAAATCTGCGAAATAACAAAGCTTAAGTATGAGAAGAATAAGCTTATTTCGCCCGAAGGCAAAAAGATAGATGCAATCTACAGACGTGCCGTTACGTGCGATATAATGAAAAATTACGATGCAGTATTGCCGTTTATTGAGGCGGTTAAAAATAATGCTGTGTGCCTTATCGGTGATTTTAAAACGCAGATTGTACACAATAAGCGTGTATTTAAAATACTGCACGATAAAATGACAATGTCATTTCTTACTGATGAAGAACGTGAGTTCGTGAAAGAGCATATCCCGTATACGACATTCCTTACGGCTGATGCAGTCAAGGAAAATGATGTGTTAAGGACAAAGGATGATTGGGTGATAAAGCCTGAGGATTCGTATGCATCAAAGGGAGTGTATGCAGGCGTCGAATTTGAGGATGAAAGCGAATGGATAAAGCATGTTACGGAAAATATCGGAAGCGATTATCTTTTGCAGGAATATGTACAGCCATACGAAACGCTTAATATTGACATCACGCATGATGCAAATGCACAGTACAGAAGCTATTCTTCCATAACAGGTTTGTTTGTATATGGCGGAAAAATGAAAGGCATTTATTCACGTATCGCCAAAAACAGTATAATTTCCACGCAGTACAGTGAAATGTCACTGGCAAGTGTGGTTTATGAGGAAAAATAAAAGAAAAATAAAAGAAAAAGCTTATCATATCCGTGTCGGAAATGATAAGCTTTTTCTTTTACATAATTGCGATTATATATTGTTATGATATTTACGCATACAGTTAAATTATATCATATTGCCATATAAATTGCAAATGTTTTCTATACAAAAATACTCCATAAACATCATTTTGTGCTAAATGCACAAATTAGTCGAAAATAAATGTATTCCTTGCTATGGCAAATTTTAATTGCCGATACGTATATTAAACGGGCATATGTAAGCGTCACAAAATGCCATATGGTATATCGTATAATCGCAATTATGTATTGTTGAAAAAGGAGCGGAATTTATATGCTTAAAAATAAAAAGACATTTATATGGGCAATATTGCTTTTGATAAGCACAGTTCTGATAGTGACATGTGCGGCATCATCGGATAAGAGTGCCGATACAGCATCAGATACAAGTGAAATTGCTGAAGCTGTGGCTTTTGCGGATGTGGCTGAAACTGACTGGTTTTTTGAAGATGTAATGTATGTGAATAGTAAAAAATTAATGAACGGAACAGGCGATGATACGTTTTCTCCCGATTCTTCAACTACACGTGCAATGATTGTTACTATTCTTCATAGACTTGAGGGTGAACCTGAGTCAGAAAACGGAGAATCGTTTGATGATGTGACAGACGGTGCATATTATCAGAACGCAGTTGCATGGGCGGCACAGAATAAGATTGTCAGCGGATACAGCGAGTCTGCTTTCGGACCTGATGATAACATAACACGTGAACAGCTGGCGGCTATTTTCTATCGTTATGCAGCACATAAAAATTATAATACTACAGAAGGCACTACACTTGATAAATATTCGGATTTTGCAAAAATCAGCGAATATGCAAGAGAAGCATTCTCATGGGCAACAGCTAATGGCATAATCATCGGAACATCTGAAACTACACTTTCACCTGACGGAAATGCAAGCAGATGTCAGGTTGCGGCAATTTTAAGACGATTCAGTGAAAAATTCATAACCGGTACAGAAACAAAGAATGAAATTCCTGCACCCGATAAGAAGCCGTCAGCAGGCGGTTCATCATCGGGCGGAAGTTTTGCTTCGGGCGGTTCTGTTTCAGGCGGTGGTTCATTGACTGGCGGCAGTTCGTCATCGGGAAATGTTTCAGACGGAAACTCAGGCAATACAGATGCTGAAGCAGATGATAAATCGCCCAAAATCGTAATGAATACCGTATCAGGTAAGGCAGGCGATACAGTTCAGGTGATTGCAGAGGTGAAAAATAATCCCGGTATTCTCGGAATGATTCTTACTGCAGAATATGACGAAAAAGCATTAAAGCTTGAAAGTGTTGAAAACGGTGAAGCAATATCAGAAATTCTGACGCTTACAACATCAAAAACTCTTGAAAGTGGTACAAGATTTGTCTGGGACGGTATTGAACTTAGCGAAGATGATATAAAAGACGGCAAAATCATTGTAATGAATTTTAAAATTTTAAGTACTGCCGAAGAAGGAAGTCATATGATAAATCTCAACTATGTTGACGGCAATATAATTGATTATAATCTTGAGAGCGTTTCACCCGAAATCAAGTACGGTTACGTAAAGGTAGAAAAAGGCGAATAATAACGAAAAGAAGGAAGGTGTTTAAGCGAGAGCACGAAAAATAATCTCATTTTTAGCATCTGTGGTAATGATGATTACAATGCTTGTGCCGGTAGCTGATGCCTCCGGTACAGTGATTGCAGTCGATGACGTAACTGCCTTAAAGGGCGAAACCGTAACGGTTCCTGTGCGTATCAGCCAAAACAGCGGTATGTGCGGAGCAGTAATGAGTATTCACTATGATGAAGCACTTACGCTTACTGATGTTACAGATGGCGATGCGGTGCAAGGGCTTACGCTTACAAAACCGGGCGATATGAGTGCAAATCCGGCGAAAGTTGTATTTGACGGGCAGGACGCAGATTATACTAATGGCATTATTATGAACCTTGTTTTCTGTGTACCGGAAACTTTGGGAACATATGATATTGTTCTTACATATGAGGCTGATGAAATAGTTGACGGCGATTTGAAGGCTATGGATGTGACCATGTTAAACGGAAGCATAACTGTAGTGGAAGCTGACATCGGAGGTGGCGGTGATGTGGGTGACGATGAAGAGGAAGAGGAAGAAGAAGAGCTTAGCGGAACGGTTATCAGTGTTGATAATGTAAAAACTCTTAAGGGTAAAAGAGTTACTGTTCCTATTCGTATAAGAGAAAATCCGGGAATATTCGGAATGACGCTTACAGTTTCATATGATTCGGCGCTCACTCTTATTGATATTACAAGCGGAGAGGCGATGACTTCCCTTGAAATGTCAAGACCGGGAGATTTATCTGCAAATCCGATAACGCTTATGTATATTGGTATGGAAAATGACACAACAAACGGAATTATCAGCAATTTAGTGTTTGACGTACCTGAAACGCTTGGAAAATACAGCATTTCCATAAGCTGTGCTGAAGACGATATTATAGACGAAAATCTTAATCCGGTTGAGGTAGGGACTCAAAACGGTAGGATAACGGTATCAGAAACTATTATTGATGAACCTGACGAACCGGGAGAGACAGAGGAACCGCCTGTTATTACTATTGACAGCGTTGTTGCCAAAGCGGGTCAAAGTATAGATGTTCCTGTCAGTATTGAAGGTAATACGGGAATATGCGGTGCGGTACTGTTTATTGAGTATGATGAAGCACTGACACTTACCAATATTACAAGGGGCGATGCTTTGACGGGTCTTGCAATGACAAAGCCGGGTAATTTACCGGTAAATCCCGTTAAGCTCTTATTTGACGGAATTGAGGAAGACTCTACGAGCGGTACTGTGGTGGTTTTATCATTTACAGCACCTCAAAGTGAGGGGACGTATGAAATTTCGGCATATTATGAGGAAGAGGGAATTGTTAACGGAGACATGTATCCTATTGAGCCTGTTATAATGGACGGTAGTATTACGGTAAAAGGTAACAGTGTTAATATATATATCGGTGAAGAAAGCTTTAAGCTAAGTTCGGATATAGAAGAAAAGGGAACTGTATATGTTGCGTTCTATGATAAGGAAAAACAGCTTATTTCCCTTGAACTTTTCACACCTAACGGAACAGATGTAAAAACAGATGCGCCGTCAGATGCGGTGTGGACAAAGATAATGTGGTGGACTGCTAAACAGACACCTATGTGTGATGAAATTACAGTTCAGCTAAAAGACGGCATAAATGTGGATGTTGGCGGTAAAAATGTTATGCTTATTCCCGATTTTAAATCGGAAGGAACTATATATGTAGGTTTTTACACAAGTACGGGGCAGTTAAGCTCCATACAACTCTTTACACCTGATGGAAATGACATAAAAGCTAATACCGATTTGAATGCGGATTATGCAAAGGTTATGTGGTGGACAGGTGCTCAGAAGCCGATTACCGAAGCAGAAAAAATCCTGCTCAAATAAATTTAAAAAGGAAGGAAATGACGAAATGAAAAGCAAAAGAATTACAGCTTTAATTATGTCACTGATAATGATGTTAACATTGTTATCACCTATGGCGGCATATGCGGATAACAGCACGGTCATCACCGTTCCGGCGGTAAGTGAATTACCGGGCGCAACCGTAGATGTTGCTTTGACGATTGAAAATAACCCCGGTGTTTTGGGTGCAACACTTACCATAACCTATGACGAGGGTTTGACTTTAATCGGTGCTTCAAACGGTGAAGCATTTTCACCGCTTGTACTGACAAAACCGGGTAAGTTCACATCACCGTGTAACTTTATCTGGGACGGTCAGGATATTGAGGCAGAGGATATTAAGGACGGTAAAATTTTAGTATTGCAGTTCACTATCCCCGAGGATGCAAAGGCGGGAACAAAATACAATGTAAGAGCTTCATATGAAGAGGATGGCATTGTTGATTTTAACCTAAAACCCGTAGCTGCCGATATAGTAAACGGTTATGTAGAGGTTGTTGACTATACACCCGGTGATCTGGACGGTAACAGCAAGGTAAATGCCACAGACGTTATTATGTTAAGACGTCATATTGCAGGCGGATATGATCAGACAATTAACGAAAAAGCCGCTAATGTAAATAATGATGGTAAAACAAACGCTACAGACGTAATTTTAATGCGTCGTTACATTGCAGGCGGTTATGATGTAGAGCTTGTTCCCGAATCGCCGAAGTGTGCTCATGTTATGACTGCAACAGCATATAAGGCTCCTACTTGTGATGAGGACGGAAACATTGCATACTGGCATTGTTCGGAATGTGACAGATACTACAGCGACGAGGTTGGAAATTCACCCGTTACTGCTGAAAAGACTGTTATTAAAGCCACAGGACATGACGTAGTAATTGATGAAGCAGTTGAGCCTACATATGACAGTGAAGGACGTACACAGGGAAGTCACTGTTCGGTATGTGATAAAGTTCTGGTTGCACAGACGATTATTCCTGCCCTCAAGAAAGAGGAATATGCAATCACATATCATGTAAGCAATAACGACACATATCTTTCTTCATTGGATATTAATAATCCTAACCCTGATACATATGCTAAGGAAGACGGTGTTGTTCTTGAAGACCTGATGGTTAACGGATATAACTTTGTAGGTTGGTTCACTGCTCAGACAGGCGGTACTCAGGTAACAGAGATTGCTCCGGGAACAACAGGCAACAAGACTCTTTATGCACATTGGGAGGCTGTAACCTATACTGTTCAGTATGCAAGCACAATGGTTCCGCAGCCTGATTCAACATATACGGCAGCCAGAGGTCTTGCACTTCCGACACCTGTTCTTGATAAATATTCATTTATTGGCTGGTCGGATGAAAACGGAAAGATATGGGATAAAATCCCTGTTGGTTCAGCAGGAAACATGACCTTGTATGCAAACTGGTCAAGTGACAGAAACAAGGCTGTTGCAAAAACTAACCTTGATGATCCTATTATCGTTGAGGATACAGAGAACGGAAGAATTCTGTTTACATATGAAATAGGTGAAATTAAAAATGTTCCGCTTTATACAACTCTTAACCTTCAGTGCGCAAATGGTATAATAACGACTGTTTCGCAGACAACAGAAACGAGAGTTGAACAAGACGTAGCAAAGAATATTGCGAAGACGATTGCAAATTCAACTGCGAATACTACTTCGTGGACATTGTCAAATGACTGGTCTGAGAGCACAGAGGTAAATGAGGAATATCTTGAAGAAAATAAGGTAGAACGTGAAGAAGCTGAAAAACTTGCTAAGAGTCAGAAGGGTACCTACAGTCTGAAATCTAATATTGGCGAAACAGATGGATACACACAAAATTCAGGCGGTTCATATAAACTTTCAATGAATAATGCTTATTCCGAAAGTAATACAATAGGCTCAGAAACAAGCGTCGGCTTGTCAGTTGACTCAAAGTATTCACTGGAGACTTCGGCAAGTGTAGGTGCTTCAATACCCGGTCTTGGTGATGCATCAGTAGGTACTAAGACAGGTTATGAAGTTGGTGTGGGTGCAGATTTTGAAACCTCATTAAATGCATCTACAACAGGTACATCAAGCTGGTCATCGGATGAGGAGTTTGAAAGCAGTTATTCAAATACTTCTACGGCAGAAAAGTCATGGAGTATGGAATCAGGCTATGAGGTCAGCAATGAAGAAAGCAGAGAATCTTCTGTTGCAAATACTATATCGAAGCTTGTGAGCCAGAAATATGGCTATGGTAAGTCTTATCAGGAGGGCGGCAGCAGAAGTGAGTATGCCGATGTTCAGGCTTCACAGTCGGAGAGTGACGAATACAGCTCATCAATAGCATATCACCAAGGTGAATATGAAATTAAAACAAAGACTTTTGAAAGCAGTGGTAATACTGTCGGAAATTATCGTATGGTTATGGCAGGAACAATGCACGTATTTGCTGTTGTAGGATATGATATTGCAACAAATTCGTATTTTGTATATACTCATAACCAGATGGATGATGAAGCAGAAGAATATCTTGATTATTCATGGAACCACAGTTTTAAAGATTATGAAACAAGTATTATTCCTTTTGAAGTACCTCACTTTGTAAACGAATATGTAAATAATCGTATTGCAAAAACAGGCGGTTTGGAATTTGATCCTGATTCAGGCATGATAACAGGATATGCTCCCACAGGTGAACAGGCTGACGAAATCGTTGTTATTCCTTCGTACTGGGCAGTAAATAATGGTGACGGCACATATACCTACGCAACACCCAAAACCACCTGCGAGGCTTACGCGGTGATGCTGCACAAGATGGTCAACCGATATCCCGATGCGGAAGTGTACTGCATGAATCTCCTGCCCCGCCGGGATCCGGAT
>JAXJRQ010000050.1:0-3462 GCA_036310525.1 Clostridia bacterium | reverse complement strand
CTCGTGTAAAGAGTTCAGAGGAATTGAAGAATAAATATAACCTACCCATTCTCGGTGAAGTATCAAATCTTCATTCAATATAACAGGGGGATAAAATAATGGCTAAGAACAATGCAAAAACATTAATAGGAAACAAGAAAAAGAATAATAAGCAGGACGATAGAGTTTCTTCATTAAAGCTCAATCAGCAGGCGATTTTGCATAATAAAACTCCGTTTATTATTCAGGAAGCGTATAAAACCGCACGTACAAACATCATATTCTCTGTATCTGGTTCAACAAGTGCAAATGCAAAAACCATAGCATTTACAAGTGCAAATCCCGGTGAAGGTAAGACAACCACCTGCGTTAACATGGCGATTACATTTGCTCAGACAGGTGCTAAGGTGCTTGTAATTGACGGTGACCTCAGACGACCGAGAATTCATCAGTATCTTGGTGTGGTTAAGACTGACGGCTTATCAACCGTACTGTCAATGCAGAAAAGCTTTGACGATGTTGTGTATCGTGATTTGCGTCCCGGTCTTGATTTGCTTACTTCGGGTTCAATTCCGCCTAACCCTGCGGAGCTTTTGTCTTCAGAGTCAATGGAGGAGTTGCTTAATGAAGTAATGCCGCAGTACGATTATATCTTCTTTGATACTCCGCCTGCAACGGTTGTTACCGATGCGGCTGCTTTGTCAAAGTTTATTGACGGTATTGTTATAGTGGTAAGAGAAGGTTACACTAACCACGAAAGTCTTGAACATGCAATTAATCTTCTTAGAATTGCAGACGCTAAGCTACTCGGCTTTTTCGTTAATGATATTGACCCGAACAATGCAAACTACGGTGCATATCAGAAACAGTACGGCAGAGCTTACGGCGACAGTAAATACGGCTATAAGTACGGTTACAAATATGGCTATAAATACGGCTACAAGTACGGTTATCACTACGGCTATCATTACGGTGACCGCTATAATGACAGTTACGGTGAAAAAGCAGAAATGCCCGAAACTCCGGCTGGAACTGTTACAGCTGAAAGTGCAGAAGAAAATTAATTTTGTAACGGAAAGAGGAATTTGCTTTGAAAAAGATTTTACTTTGTGCATTATGCAGTCTGATGCTTTTATTGTCTGCAGGTTGTACAAATTACAACAGCATAAAAGAAGCTCTTGATGAGATAGAGATTGAAAATACCATGCCTGAGGTTTCCGATGGCGGTTATGATTCTCTTGCTGATGCAAATGATGAAATATATGAGCTTCAGATTGCAACATGTGAAATGTATGCCGAAGCATATGAGCTGACTCAGTATAAGCGTTATGCCGATAACTTCGAGGAAGAAGACAAAAAAGACGAAAAAATAATGGATTTGTGCAATGCAAGACGCATGGAGCTTAATGAAGAAATAAGAACGCTCTTTTTCCAGAACTTATATACGGTTATAAAGGATTGTGAGGACTGCAAGAATAAAGAAGCCTTTCTTGAAAAAGCGGACGACCATGTTATGGAGTTCTATGATGCATATATTGCTTATCAGAACGCTGATGACGAGAGGGAAGTATTATGTGATATTCTTGTAGATTATGCAGAACGCAGAAATACACTTGCACTTTCATTCCTTGAAAGAAACGAGAGAAAGGTGTATGAATCGGCAACAAGAAAAATTGAAGAAAATGCTGATACAGATGAAGATTACCGCTATTATCTGAATAAGAATAATTATCTTATTTCAGCGCTTAATCTTGTTTTTGGCGGTGTTCCGTCGACGTATGCTTCAAGAATTACCGACGCAACAACACAGTTGTCAAAAACCTTACTTAATTCATACGAGGATTTGACGGAATATGAGAGAGAGGTTCTTATTGAAGAACTTGATTTGGCGACGCCTACGCCGTCTCCGAGACCGACAGCAGCACCGAGAGCCACAACTGCTCCGACGCCTGTTCCGGTAAGAACGCCTCAGCCGACAGTAAGACCGACAAGTGTACCGCAGAGAACTGCTGTACCGGCTACACAGCCTCCGGCGGCTACTGAGGGACCGTCATACAGCTTCAGTGTAAATGATTAATAAAAAGTCCCGGAAATTTCATTTTGAAATTTCCGGGACTTTTTTTGTGTAAAACTATTTCATCTGCTTCAAATAATGCATCTTTATTTAATAAGTTAAATTATAATCATAAAGTGCTTTTAAATCATTTTCAATATCTTCAAATTCACTTTCATTAATAAGCTCTGCTCGTAGGAAACGGTACAACATTCCGCGTATTCCCTGTACGGGAGAGCTTAGCAAATGCATTCCGAAGTAAATGGAAATCGCATTTTCCTTATCTATGGCAAGATAGGCGCCTGCCGCACCGCCCCAACCGAAGTCAATGCATTTGTCGTTATCGTTATAGCATCTGACACCAAGACCGTAGCCGTAATTCGGACCGCTGAAAAAATTCTGTCTCTGATCGGCACGCAGTCTGTTTGTGGTCATAATCTGAAGGGTGTTCGGGTCGAGTAAAACATTTGTGCGCAATCCTTCGAGGAATTTAATATAATCATCTACTGTGGAAATTAACCCCGCACCGCCGGAAACGTATTCAGAACCAAGCTTATAGGGGATAATTTGCTTTCCCACATTTACAGGTTTTCCATCTTCAAATCTGTATTGTTGTGAAATTGAATCAATTTCTTCTTCCGGCAATAAGAATGTAGAATTATTCATATGAAGAACATCAAAAATATTTTCTTTCACATATGTATCGAATTTTTTTCCTGAAACAACTTCAACAAAGGCTGCCAGTACATCGTGACACAAGCTGTATTCCCAACGTGTTCCCGGTTCAAACAGAAGCGGCTCTTTTGCAAGGTATTTCATCGCTTCTCTTGTGGGACATTTGCCGTTAGTGTCTTCCTTGCACTTTAATAGCTGTGGGGAAGCAGTGTCATATGAAAAACCGGCTGTCATTTCAAATAAATGCTTAATCAAGATTGGATTTTTAGCTTTTTGTATGCCATTTTCAGTCTTGACACTCATATCACTGAATTCGGGCATATAATCCGAAAGCTTGTCTTCAAGAGAAAATAATCCCTTTTCCCATAACTGTAATGCTGCAGTACAGGTTATGGGTTTTGAACATGAATACATGTTATATCTTTCGGTACCGTTAATTTTAATCTTGTTTTCAATATCGCTGTAGCCGTTCATATGCCGTAGAATGCATTCTCCGTCTTTAAAAATGGCAAGATCAAATCCGGGTATATTAAAATCCATAAATGAATCACAAAAGCTTTTTAATTTTTCAAACATAAAAACATCTCCTTAATGTATAAATTACTTATTAGAGAATACCATATATCACTCTGAAATGCAAGCATAAATTGTAATTTATCGTTGCGGCTGGTTAAATTTCCGCATCTTACTACTCGGTGTCGCTCGGAGTACCTTCGTACACCGTCGTTCCACCGAGCAGCAACCTGCGAAAATTT
>JAXJRQ010000049.1:0-5418 GCA_036310525.1 Clostridia bacterium | reverse complement strand
ATATCGGGCGGTGAACCGCTTATTCATAATGAATTAAAAGACTTTATCAGAGAAGTTAAAAAGCTCGGCTATCCCGTAAAGCTTGATACCAACGGAAGTTTCCCCCAAAAGCTCAGAGAGCTTATCGGGGAAGGACTTGTGGATTACGTGGCAATGGACATTAAAAATTCCTTTGAAAAATATAACGAAACCACGGGCATAAGTGCAGATATTGACAGTATAAAGGAAAGTATAGAAATTCTTATGAACGGAAATATTGATTATGAATTCAGAACAACTCTGGTGAGTGGCTTTCATACAACTCAAGACATGCAGCGCATAGGTGAAATGATAAAGGGTACAAAAAAATATTACCTGCAAAATTTTGTGGATTCGGGGGATATATTGTGTCCGGGACTTGCGCCGCTTGGTGAAGAGGAAATGGAATTAATGAAAAAAACAGCCGAAAAATACGTCTCCGTTACACAAATAAGAGGTATATGAATAAATTATTACAAATAGATAGCAAAACACAATATATTGTGTTTTGCTATTGACAATATACAATATGCGTGATACAATGAATCTGCTCACAATTTGGAAAAAGGAGAAGAATATCATGTATAGTGTAGTAAAAAGAGATGGTAAATTAGTACAGTTTGATCTTACAAAAATCAGTACAGCTATTGCGCAGGCATTCGATGCTTGCGACAGACAGTATAATGACGACATAATAGATTTTCTCGCATTAAAGGTTACGGCAGATTTTGAGCCTTACGTTAAAGATTCAAAAATAGAAGTGGAAAAAATACAGGATTCCGTAGAATCCGTACTTATCAAGGCAGGCTATGACGATGTTTCAAAGGCATACATCATTTACCGCCGTCAGAGAGAAAAGATACGTAATATAAGCGCAACAATGGTAGACTACAAGGATATTGTGAATAACTACCTCAATATCAATGACTGGAGAGTTAAGGAAAATTCAACGGTTACTTATTCCGTTGGCGGACTTATCCTTTCAAACTCAGGCGCTATTACGGCTAACTACTGGCTTTCGGAAATTTATGATGAAGAAATCGGAAATGCTCACCGTAATGCGGACATTCATATTCATGACCTTTCAATGCTCACAGGTTATTGTGCGGGCTGGTCATTGAAGCAGCTTATTCAGGAGGGTCTTGGCGGAGTAGGCGGTAAAATCACATCTGCACCTGCAAAGCATCTTGCAACCTTGTGTAATCAGATGGTTAACTTCCTCGGAATTATGCAGAATGAATGGGCAGGTGCTCAGGCGTTCTCGTCATTTGATACGTATCTTGCACCGTTTGTAAAGGTAGATAATTTGAATTATGACCAGGTTAAAAAGTGCATAGAATCATTTATCTATGGCGTAAATACTCCGAGTCGCTGGGGTACTCAGGCTCCGTTCTCGAATATTACTCTTGACTGGGTTGTTCCGCATGACCTTGCAGAGCTTAACTGTATAATCGGCGGTAAAGAGTCAGACTTCAAGTATAAGGACTGTCAGAAGGAAATGGACATGATAAACAAGGCGTTTATCGAAGTTATGATTGAAGGCGATGCCAACGGCAGAGGCTTCCAGTATCCTATTCCGACATATTCAATCACCAAAAACTTTGACTGGTCAGATACAGAAAACAATCGTCTTTTGTTTGAAATGACTTCAAAATACGGTACACCGTATTTCTCAAACTATATCAATAGTGATATGGAACCGAGTGATGTAAGAAGTATGTGTTGCCGTTTGCGTCTTGACTTGAGAGAGCTTCGTAAAAAGTCGGGCGGCTTCTTCGGAAGCGGTGAATCGACAGGTTCAGTCGGCGTTGTTACAATTAATATGCCCAGAATTGCATATCTTGCAGAAAATGAAGCAGATTTCTATGCAAGACTTGACCGCATGATGGATATTGCGGCACGCTCATTAAAGGTTAAGAGAACTGTAATCAGTAAGCTTATGGATGCAGGTCTTTATCCGTATACAAGACGCTATCTTGGAACATTTAATAACCATTTCTCAACAATCGGTCTTGTTGGTATGAACGAGGCAGGTCTTAATGCAAAATGGATTAAGGCTGATTTGACCGAGGAAAAGACACAGAAATTCACAAAAGAAGTATTAAATCATATGCGTGAACGTCTTTCAGATTATCAGGAACAGTACGGCGATTTGTATAATCTTGAAGCAACACCTGCAGAATCAACAGCTTTCCGTCTTGCAAAGCATGACCTTAAGCGTTATCCTGATATTGTTACCGCAGGCGAAAAAGACGGCGCACCTTATTATACAAACAGCTCACATCTGCCTGTTGGTTATACAGAGGACATCTTTACAGCGCTTGATATTCAGGACGAATTGCAGACGCTGTATACATCGGGTACTGTATTCCACGCATTTTTGGGCGAAAAGCTTCCCGACTGGAAAGCTGCAGCAACGCTTGTGCGTAAGGTTGCGGAAAACTACAGCCTTCCTTATTATACCTTGTCACCGACATATTCAGTATGTAAAACTCACGGATATATCGCAGGTGAACAGTTCACTTGTCCTGAATGTGGTGCAGTGACAGAGGTTTACAGCCGTATCACAGGCTACTATCGTCCCGTACAGAACTGGAATGACGGAAAATCTCAGGAATATAAGGAACGTAAGGTATACGATATTGCAAATTCAAAGCTTTCCGTTAAGATTAAGGAAGCAGCTCTTGAAAACAGCGCTGATGAAGCTGTGTCAGATACAGAGGATGGCGTTTATCTTTTCACAACGGCAACATGCCCCAATTGTAAGATAGCATGTACGTTGCTCGATAAAGAGGGCGTTGATTATACCAAGCTTCTTGCAAACGAAAACAGAGAAGCAGTAGATTCCTTTGATATTAAGCAGGCACCGACACTTGTTGTTGTGGAAGACGGTGCGGCGCATAAATATACCGGAGTTTCGGATATAAAGAAGTATTTGAAGGCGTGAAAAAATGAGTGTATATGATATTATAATTATCGGCGGCGGTCCTGCGGGACTGACCGCCGCAATATATGCAGGCCGTGCGAATAAAAAGGTACTGGTTATAGAAAAAGGCACCTTTGGGGGACAGATAACATCTTCGCCCAAGGTGGAGAACATACCGGGATTTATGAGTGTTTCGGGAAATGAGTTTGCCGAAGCACTTATAGCTCAGGCGATGGCGCTCGATGCTGATATAGAGTGCATGAGTGCTGAAAAAATCATACCCGGAAATCCGCATCGTGTAGTTTGCGATGATGGCGAATTTGAAGCAAAGGCAGTCATTATTGCCGCAGGCACAAAGCATAGGCTTCTCGGTCTTGAACGTGAGGAGGAGCTTATAGGTGAGGGTATATCCTTCTGTGCTGTGTGCGACGGGGCATTTTATGAGGGAAAAACCGTCGGCGTAGTAGGCGGCGGTAATTCTGCACTTCAGGAAGCACTGTTACTGTCAGAAACCTCCAAAAAGGTTTATGTAATTCAGAATCTTGATTTTCTTACGGGTGAGGATAAGCTGCAGCAAGCTGTTCTCGAAAAAGAAAATATTGAGGTTATCATGGGAACTGTTGTTGAAGGCTTTATGGGAGATGGCGCTTTTTGCGGTGTAAAGCTTTCGGGCAAGGACGGAAAATGTGAGCTTTCGCTGGACGGTCTTTTTGTTGCAATAGGACTCATTCCGCAGAATGAAAGCTTTGCGGATGTTATAAATCTTGACGAAAACGGCTATGTGCAATCAGGCGAGGACTGCCTCACAAATGTTGAGGGCATTTTCACGGCTGGTGATTGCCGTCAGAAGAAAATACGTCAGGTGGCAACTGCAGCCGCCGACGGCGCTGTTGCTGCACTTGCGGCATGTGATTATCTTAGATAAATTAAAAAGTTGGCAGAATTTTCTGCCAACTTTTTTTCAAATGTATAGATAATATTTAGTTGTAAAAAGAAGCTCCGCCGGCGAAATATTCACGTTCGCTGATTCTGCCGCCTGTCTGATTCTTCAAATCGTAATACTCCAGATACACACAATTTCCCGTATCTCCCGTATAATAAATCACGCTGTCAATAATAGCTTCTACAGATTCAAATTCTTTGTTAAATGAATATACCAGTTCTGTTTTGCCGTCCTTTACCTGATACAGCCATGCACCTTCAAGCCATTCGATTTCCAGATAATAAACGTCGCCTTCTGCGGTTTCAAAGCATTTATCAATCCGATTGCCTCGGGTTGCTATAACCTCACGCACACCCGTATCAACATTTATCTGACTTATGTCGTAGCTGTCGCCTGATTTTTTGTAGCTGTATATATTACTGCCCTTTGCGTAGAAAATTATTTCATTTCTGGACAACATTTCCGATAAATCAGAGCAGATGCCCGTTTTAGTATCCAGATATTTTTTGATTGAGGTAAAGTATATTCTGTCACCTGAAACGATAAACCGACATGCTCCTGAGCTGTCATCTTCAAATATCAGCTTGTCATCACTTCCGTCCAGATTACACGAGTATAGCTTGGAATCCCAGTTACCCTTTGAATCACTCAGCCATGAATGGTAAATTTTATTATTATAAATTACATAATCATAGCCGATAGTGCGTGACATGAGCTCTTTTATGCTTGCAAGTCCCGGTAGTTCTTTTCCCGAAGTATATACTTTTTTGTTATGTGCCATTATATTTGAGGATTCAATTGTCGGTGTATCCCTGAATATAAATACAAGACTCGGAGCATAATACGATTCATCAAAGTCCATAACAAAGTACAATAAATTAAATACATTTGCCATTGCATCCATGATACCGAATGCTTCGCCTACCAACGGTAATTGTTCCTTTAAATCCAGACTCATTTTATAGCCCTTGTTATTTGCCAGTGCAGTAATAGCGCTCTGGCTGAGACTATATATATTAAGCTCTGAATCTGCAAGTCCGTTGTATATTTCCTGAACAATTTTCTCTAAACATTTCTTATACCCGAAAGCGGTGATTTCATTGTTTTTAATAGCGTCCATAACAATGTCAACTACATTCATATAGACTTCCGTATTTTCCACGAAGAATTTTTCAAGCTCAGAGCTTAGTGCTTCTTCAAAAAGCATGTCAACGTCTGAACCCACAACTCCGCCGTATGCACCAGCAACTGAATATACAGTCGAAATCACCTTGGAAACAGCATGAATAATATTTTTCTTTTCTACAAGCGCTGAATGAGCAGAATTTGCTGTAAAAAGCATGTATCCGTTTTTAGGTGCTTCAATATGGATATGTGTAACCTTTGCCTGTGTTTTGTAGTCAACATAATTACTGTTTCCGCTTGCATATTCATATATTGCTTTAAAGCTTTCGGGAACATCTGTTTTGGCGTTTTCAAACCATGTGCTGAGACTTGTTGTCATAGCACCGCCGTATGGATAAATCGTTTT
>JAXJRQ010000048.1:0-7778 GCA_036310525.1 Clostridia bacterium | reverse complement strand
TAAACGGACAGTCGAGGACGCCTGTCCCTACGGCGGGATAATTATTTACGTCACCGACAAATTACAATTTGAATATCCCGACTGCTCGGCTGAGGAAAATTTTCGCAGGTTGCTGCTTTGCAGCGAGGGAGCTGTACGAGTGTACTGCCCCGAGCGAAAAGTAGTAAGATGCGGAAATTAAGTAGCCGAATAAATTATAATTTATATGTTGTTCCTGATAAACTCCGCTCTTTTAATGTCTCTTTCCTCTGGCGAAACATCCTTGCCTTCGCTTATAAATGACGGTGCGGTTTTAACCATACACTCAAGTGCAGACAATTTGCCCTCATTGAGAAGTATACCCATATTTATGCCGAGCATAACATCGGAAAGACGTTCTTTCGCTTCCGACGACGAAATACTGCGTGCATACTTCAAAATTCCGTATGAGCGGAAGAGTCTGTCCTCAAGAGGTGCTTTGCTGTTTTCCAGAAGCAATGCCCTTGCTTTTTGCTCCGACTCAACAATCTGCTTAACAACTCCCTTTAATTTTTCGAGAATTTCCGCTTCTGAAAGACCAAGAGTAAGGCGGTTTGAAATCTGATACAGATTTCCCTCTGCCGAAGTGCCTTCGCCGTACAGACCACGGATTTCAATGCCAAGACCCGTTGATGCATTAATCACACGGTTCATATTTTTTGTCATGGTAAGCGCAGGAAGATGCATCATAACCGAAGCACGCAAACCTGTTCCTGCATTTGTCGGACATGCTGTAAGGTATCCGAAGTTTTCGTCAAACGCATATGTGAGGCTTTCCTCTATAACATCGTCCACACGGTTTGCGGTTTCGTATGCTTCATCAAGCGCAAGACCTGATTTTATAATCTGCAATCGTATATGGTCCTCCTCCATAAGCATTATACTCATGGTTTTATCCTTATTTATAAGAACCGATTTACCGTTTCCGTCAAGCATCTGCGGACTTATCAGGTGTTCCTCCGCCATGGAAAGCTTTTGTGAGTGCGAAACCTGATCAAGCTCAATATACGAAAAATCCGCTGCAAGTGTCGAATTTGACTTTAAAATTGAGTCCTTGATTTCGCCCGAAAGCTGTGATTTATCCTTCAAAAACTGCGGAAACGGAATGCCGTTTACATTTCTTGCAAGTCTTATTCTTGTCGAAATCACAATATCGCTGTCATTATTTTTATACCAGATCATTTCCGTTCCCTCCTTATTTCTCATTTTCCATTGCACGTATCTGCTTATGCAGTTTAGCGGCTGTTTCATAATCCTCGCTTCTTACAGCCTCCTGAAGCTGTGCTTTAAGCTCTGCCACCTGACGCTTTTTCATAAGCAGTTTACCCGATTTTGACGGGATTTTACCTGTGTGCTGTGAATTTGCGTGGATTTGCTTTAATGCAGACGCCGCAGGTGTTCTGAATGTATTGTAGCACTCGGAGCAGCCGAATCTGCCGCTTTTACGAAAATCCGACCACGTGTGTCCGCATACGGGACATTTCTGCTCCTCCTTATGAGCAACAGGCTGTATAAATGAATCAAAGCTGTTGAAAAAATCTTCAAATTCCGAAAATAAATCATACATAATTTTACCCTTTCCTTTCTGTCTTACTTTTATTTCATTACTGCAGTGAGCATATTTTTCATTATTATTGCCCGAAGCTTATCCTTATCGGGCTGTGGGATTAAAATTGAATTATCATTCAGCGCACCAAGCATAATCTGCGCCTCACGCTCCGTCAGCGCATTATGCTGAATAAGCCGTACAAGATGCGCTCTTGCATCCTGATATGTCAATGACGTACCAATCATCGAAAGCGTTTCAAAAACGGGATTTTCGCATGCAATACGCCTTATGCGGACATATCCGCCGCCGCCTCTTCTCGATTCAACCGCAAATCCCCTTTCGGGACTGAAGCGTGTGGCTATAACGTAATTAATCTGTGACGGCACACAATTGAAAAACGATGCCAGTTCATTTCTTTTAAGCTCCAGCCATTCATTTTCTTCATCCTTTAAAAGCTCCGTAATAAAGCTTTCAATCTTATCACTCATTCCCATAGCGGTTCTCCTTTTTTGACTTTGACTTTCTTTGACCTTTCATCTTTTATTATACTCGGTTTTTGTATTTTGTCAATGAATATTTTGTATTGAAATTATGAACAAATTATGTACGCAATATTTGTCATTTTTACCTTGTAAATCTATGGCGAAAAAAGAAAAAGATTACGGTTTATTGACAAATATTAAAACGTCTTGACTACAGGCGAAAATCGTGATATTGTATTAGTGTATCAGAATTTTTGCGGCTTTATTTTGATATGCGTTTTGCCAAAGCCGAAATTGTAAAAAAGAGGAGAAGATTTAGAATGGACGTAGGCAGCCACAAGCAGAGAATGGATGATATTCAAAAAAGAAAACAGGAGCGCAGAAAAAAACAAATATTTAAAAACCGATGTATAGCGGCTGTTTTTTGCTTGCTTGTATTGATTTTGATGATATTCGGAGTCAAGAGCTGTGTTTCAGGGATGATTAAGAGCGCACAGGAAAGAAAAGCAGCACAAATTACCCCCTCTCCCGTACCGACAAACACTCCCATACCTAAGGATGCATCGGGTATTGCACAGGATTTCTTTAAGAATTCGGCTTTCCTCGGTAACTCATTTATTGAAGGTATGATTATATACGACCTTGTTGACGGTGCAGATTATTTCTCAAAGGTTGGTCTTACGGTTAAATCTGCGTCAACTACTGCTACGGACATGGGCACTGTTCCCGTTATTGAGGAGCTTAACTCCACAAAGGTTTATGATAAAATCTTCATGATGTTCGGTGAAAATGAAGTGGGCTGGCCTTCATCGCAGACTTTTGCCGATGAATACACAAAGCTTGTTAAAAAGGCAAAGCGTTATCAGCCTGAAGCAGAAATTTATCTGCTGTCAATAACTCCGATTACAGAAGAGGTTTCCGAGCAGGCAATTGACGACACAACCAATGCAAATATCAGAAAATTCAACAAGCTGATAAAGCAGGTTGCAGAGGACGAGGACGTGATTTACTGCGATATTTACAGCGCAGTTGTGAACGACGAGGGAGCACTTCCCGAAGATGCCGCAACAGACGGTATTCACTTTGATAACGAATATTATAAGAAATGCCTGATTTATATTCAGGAGGAATACAGCGAAACCGCCATTGAGGGCGAAGAGGATGACGAGGATGACACGTCTTCATCATCAGGCAGTTCAAACACAAACAGACCGACTGCTACTCCCAAGGCAACCGCAAAGGCAACAACCAAGCCTAAGGCAACCGCAACACCAAAGGCTACAGCAAAGCCGACTGTGGCACCGACTGCTAAGCCGACTCAGAAGCCTGCATCATCAAATACCAACTCAAACACAAGCTCAGGCACAACTAATTCAAATGCGGCTCCATCAAAGAATCTTGACGACTAAAAAATGCGAAACCCTCCGTCATTGATTGACGGGGGTTTCTCTTGTAAATCGGAACAAATGAAAGGTGAATGACAATGAAAAAAATACTATCTTTAATTTTAAGTATAATTATATGTATCGGTGCCGCTTCATGCTCAGGCACTGCAAAGGAAATCGACATAACCGCTCTTGCACAGGAGCTTATTTCGGCACAGATTTTTGACGAGGACTTAACTGAAGTAAAATCCTCGGTAACAGTGAAAAGACTGGGACTTCCCGAAGAAAATATAGAAGAATGTGTGGCATATGCCGGCACAAAGGCTGTTGTTGATGAAATTGTGCTTATTAAAGCCAAAGAGGGTACGTACGGCGATGTGCAGGCGGCTCTCAACAAGCATGTTGAAACACAAATTGCAAGCTATTCTTCATACAGACCTGAAGAAGTTCCCAAGCTTGAGGATGCTGTTTCCGTTAGCTTCGGCAATTACGTTATGCTTATAGTTGCCAATGACGCAGAAAAAGCAGATGAAATTATCCAACAGTTCACAAACTAATTAAAAAAAGGGTGTTATAATTTGTATTTTTCAAGCCTATTGTTTTTGTTTCTGTATCTGCCGCTTGTTCTTCTTGGCTACTACATTTTACCGTGGAAGTGCAGAAACTTATTTCTCCTGATTGTAAACCTTATTTTTTACGGTTGGGGAGAGCCTGTTTTAATATTAATAATGCTGATTTCAATCGCCGTTAACTTCGTTTGCGGAATACTGATTGAAAATAACCGGCACAATGAACGTCTGAAAAAAGTATTTCTTATCATATCGCTTGTGATAAGCTTAGGTCTTTTGGGAGCTTTTAAGTACCTCGGTTTTTTAACCGATATTTTAAGGCAACTGCCCGTATTTGCATTTCTTCCCAAGATTAAGCTTGCACTTCCGATAGGTATTTCGTTCTACACGTTCCAGACCTTATCGTACACTGTTGACGTTTACCGCCGTGAAGTACCCGCACAGCGAAGCTTTGTTGCTTTCGGCACGTACGTTTCGTTCTTTCCGCAGTTGATTGCAGGACCTATCGTTCGCTACAGCGACGTTGCCGGTCAGCTTGTCGGACGTGAGGAATCCGTTTCAAAATTTGCTTCGGGCATACGCAGATTTAGTGTAGGTCTGGCAAAAAAGGTACTTATCGCAAACCAGATGGGGCTTTTATGGGATACTCTCCGCACAACGCCCGACATGGGTGTTGCAGGTGCATGGGTTGGTATTATCGCATTTTCTCTACAGCTTTATTTTGACTTTGCCGGCTATTCCGATATGGCAATAGGTCTTGGCAGAATGTTCGGTTTTGAGTTTATAGAAAACTTCAATTATCCCTACATTTCAAAGAGTATTACCGAGTTCTGGCGCAGATGGCACATTTCGCTCGGCTCATGGTTCAGGGATTATGTGTACATCCCAATGGGCGGAAACCGCTGTAAAATACCACGCCACATTTTTAACCTGTTTATCGTATGGGGGCTTACCGGACTGTGGCATGGCGCAAACTTTAATTTTGTACTTTGGGGACTTTACTACTTCGTATTACTTGTACTTGAAAAGTACGTATACGGCAAAGCGCTTGAAAAGCTCCCTTCATTTATAAAGCATATATATGCGCTGTTTTTCATAATTCTCGGCTGGACTTTGTTCTACTTTGAGGATTTCGGTGCATTGACACTGCATCTGGGCATGATGTTTGGTCAGAGCGGATTTTCCGTCGGCAAAGACGCACTGAGCATTATAATTTCGTATATACCGCTTCTTACGGTATCACTTCTTGCATGTGTACCCGTATGGCGCAACATATACAGCAAAATTCACACGAAAAAGTGGTCGGGTCTGATTGAAACTGTTCTTGTTTTTGCGGTAATTATTATATGTACTGCCGCACTTGTGAACGACAGCTATAATCCGTTTTTGTATTTCAGATTTTAATTGAGGTGTTTTGGGTGACTAAACTGCGTGACAAAATTTTAACGGTTCTGTTTGTATTTTTCATTGGTGCAGTGATGCTGTGCCTTTTTCTGCTACCCAAAGAAAACGTATCGGTAAATGAAAAACGCACACTTGCTTCTGCTCCGAAGCTGTCGCTTTCGGGAATTATAAGCGGTAAGTTTGAAAATGACGTGGAAAAATATATCACAGACCATTTTCCGTGGCGTGATAAATTTACGGGACTTAATGCATACATTTCGCTCTACACCGGAAGAAACGGTACAAACGGAGTATACAAGGGCAATGACGGATACCTTATTTCCGCACCCGTAAAGGCTGATTATGAACAGCTCGAAGAAAACGTGACCGCCATGATGGATTTTACGGAAATAACAGGCATTCCTTCAACGCTGATGGTTATTCCGTCAGCAGGATATATAATGCCCGACAAGCTTCCCAAAAACCACGGCGAATACAAGGACGGCGCACTGATTGATACGGCGCACAAGATGTCGGAGGCGGTTATCGGATACGTAGACATTCCCAAAAAGTTTGCACAAATCAAAAATGACACAAATTTATACTACAAAACAGACCATCACTGGACAAGCGACGGTGCATACAACGCATACACGGAATATTGCCGTGAAATTGGTTTTGAGCCGCTATGGGATTTTCAGATAACACGTCATGACGGATTTTACGGAACACTTTATTCAAAAAGTGCTTTGTGGAATGAAAGTGCCGACGTGCTTGAAATATGGGATTATCCATATGATATGAGCATACGTATAGAAGATGAAGAATATGAAAGCAAGCAGTTTTTCTACCGTCATCATCTGAACGAAAACGACAAATATCCCGTTTTTCTTGACGGAAACCATGCAATAGAAAGAATTATTAACCACAAAAATCCCGACGGCGAAAAGCTTCTTGTTTTAAAGGACAGCTTTGCGCATTGCTTCGTACCGTTTGTTGCAAATCACTACAGCGAAGTCGATATGGTGGATTTGAGGTATTATCTTGAACCCGTATCCGATTTGGTACGTGAAAGAAATTATGACCGTATTCTGTATCTTTACGGCATAAGCTCATTGACAGAATCAAACGATATTTCAATATTGCAGTAAAAAAATCAGCCTTAAGGCTGATTTTTTTACTGCATTGTTTGTTCAAATGTAAATGGAGGCGTTTCCTCTTCAACCGTCTGAGGCTTTATTGACAAATAAAAATTTGTCAGTGTCATGTCCATGTACGGAACAGCATATATAAGCGCTATTCCAAGCGTCAGCACTCCTAAAAGCATCCACGGTATAAATGACAAAGTTAATACGAAATAATCCATTTTGTGTCCGTCCATAATGCGCTTACTCTCGTCAAGTGCATCCATTGCGGATATTGTGGGATTTTCCGCCATAATATACGGCGCCGCCGAATACGAAATACTTTTTATTATTCCCGGAACTATAAACAGAAGTGTCCATAAAAAAGTAAATACTTCTGTTATAAGCTGTAACAAAAGCGCTTTTGCAAAAATCTCAAAGCCGTTAAATGAATCGGTAAACTGTGGCTTTATGCCTTTGGCAAGATTAAGATATACCATAATAATGCTTATTGTCAGTGCAGGGCCTATAATGTAACCGCCTATACCGCCAACGGCACTCGTTACCCAGGTTGCCGCAAAAATCAGCACATAAACCGCAAGTAAAATTAAAAACAGAATTCCGATATTTCCCTTTATCTGCTCTTTCGCAAGAGTCTTGAGTCGCATACGCTCTATACTGTTCATTTTTCTTCCCCCTCTTTTCTCATTTTACACTATGCACGGACTTTTGTCAATACAACGAGAAAGTCTCACTTGGTCATTAATGTAGATTTACAATCGTATTATTTTTTGTGTATTATATTGATTTTTGTCTTTTTTTGTTATACAATATATCTGTCGGTTTTCCGACAAGGCAAGACTTCTTAACGGTGGTTTCACCGGCGGTTATGCCATCTTATTTCCTGTACCTATAGGTCGGGAAAGGAGGTGGTTGTTATGAATTTAATATTAAGAGTTATACTTCTTATTATTATAATATTTATAACTTTTACTATAAAAGTAAAATAACCGCCCTGCCAAGTTGCGGTTATTTTACATAACTAAAGCTATTTCGGCATAACCGTTTGAAGTCTTGCCTTTTTCTATGTTCATTATATATCTTTTATTATATTTTGTCAATGTCTTTTTGATTAATTTATATTCTATTGTCTCTTTACTATGCTATTGTATTTCACCACACAACAAAACTATCCCATTTGTGTTTACCACTAAATTGTAATTTATGAGGATGATTTTTACAAGTGCAAACAATCGAGCGGAAGGCCC
>JAXJRQ010000047.1:0-17085 GCA_036310525.1 Clostridia bacterium | reverse complement strand
CTGACTGTATCCTTCACGCAGAAGAATATCGGCGTCATTTGCGGCAATGTTAAAGCCGAAGCACGTACCTGAATTAAGGTTAATGCTTGATACATAACTGCCCGGTACATTAATGAGGTATCTCGTCAGACCAAGCTCGTCATTTCTGATAACCTTAACCATCTGTGCTTCAATCTGACCCGCCTTAATTCCGGGGCCGTAGTAAACATACGTTTCAAGTCCAATCGGAGTAAGAGCAAAACCAAACTCATAGTCATCTTCTCTGAAGCCTGTTGTTGTATTAGGAGCAAGACCGTCTATGAGTGTATCAATAGCAATCTGTACAGAGTCGCCCTGCCACATATCAACGCCGGTGAAGGAGTTGTTGTGTACTGCATCGTATACATCTACCATGAAATACAGATTATTCTTGTTCCACTTTGAAAGCACCTTCATTGAACGGTTCTGTCCCTTCCACGAATTAATATCATCGGGATTTTCGGGAGCTTCAATGTAAATCGGATATGCATCCTCCCAACCGGTTATGTCGCCCTCAAAATCGCTTACGGAATAGTTGTTTTCATCGTAAACCATAATGCGGAAGTCGAGCATCTTCTGCTTCATGGCAACCTCGTTGCCCTCCTCGTTCATAACACGCATTGTGAAGCAATATTCGTTATACAAAGCACGGTCAAATGAGTCAATATTAAAGCTGTAGTATACGGTTTCACCGCTCGGAACGTTAATTTCCTTTTCGCTTTCCATTACCCAGCCGTCAGGCGATTCAAGAATGAGCTTACCTATCATAGCATTGTCAAATGTGTTCTTAACCTCAACAGTTATAGCGTCAAGCTCTGAAAGCGTGGTTTCGGATGCAACGAGATCAAGCTCAACTAAAGATTTAAGACTTACGTCTATCTCCTGCTTCTTTATAACCTCGCCGTTTTCCTTGTAAAGGATTTTATACACATATGCACCTGCATCACGGATAAGCGGAGCAGTTCCCTTGATTGTGAAATCCTTGTATTCGCCTGATTTCACCTGAAGCGGAATTTCCTCGCCTATCGGCTCGCCGTTTTCGTCTACCCATACAGCCGTACCGTCGAAATCCTTGTTACGCAGATTTTCAAAGGTAGCGTTCATCGAATATGACACACCCTTGTACATATTCTGCTTTGTCTGAGTTGTATATGTGAAAATAGCACGTGAGGAATCGGGTTCTTCATGCTTTATCATAGCTTCGGCAAGCGAACAAACCTTGTCGATAACGTATCCGTAATATCCCAGACGGTCACGCTTACCGGTAAAGCTTCCCATTTTTTCAATGTCTGATATGCGGTTGTTGTACTTAAACGCATATCTCATCATTGCATCGGTATACAGTAGCGAAGCCTCGGGTTCATCGCCTTTTTTAGCTGCAATTTCCTTTTCAAGCGCCTTGTAACGCTTGATTGAAGACTGATAGCCAAGCTTCATGCTTTCAAGAGCAGCTGACATAGTCTCACCCTTCTTGAACATGATATATGCAACAAGGGCAGTGTTTTCACATGTCATATCCTCGTCTTCCCATGTGAGGTCTATGTACTTTTCGCAAAGTGCAAAATACTCATCAATAAAAGACTTTACACTTGAATAGCTGCCGTTTGAATTTTCGGCTTTTTCGCTAAGTGCCTTAAGCTCTGAAAAATCGAATTTATTACCAAGCTTTTCGGTAAGCTCGTTGTATATTCCCATCATGTCATGTGAAATTGCGTCCATATAGGTGCCATCTGACATGTTGAATATATAAACGGGTGATTTGCCGATTGTGATAGTTTTTCCCTCAATTCTATTACCGAATAAGTCTACTGCATATTCACCGTTTTTGAGCTTGTATTCCTTTTCCTTACCCGTTTCCGTCACCCAGTTTATTGAGTGTGGATTTTTCTTGCCGGGAGTTTTATAAAGGAACGAACGCACGCCGTCCGTAATCTCAAACTCACCCACATAAAGCGCATCTGACTGCACATTGTTAAAGAATGTCAAAGATGCAACCGAGGGTTTGGGTCTGTCGTTGTACTCAAATATACCGAAGCCATGCTCAACGTATGACTTTTGCAGACCTAAATCACGGGCAGAGAATATGTTTGTGAATGCAAAGCCCATTTCGTCGCCGTAGACAAGAAGCTTTACCATATAAACAGCCTGATCCTCGTAGCTTGTGGTGTTGTACGCATCATGAGTAGGCCAGCCAACCTCTGTGATAGACACATCCATCCAGCCGCCGTAGCGTTCAAACGCTTCAAGGTACTGCGGAGTACGCACAATATGACGCTCGTCGGGGTCACGTGGATATGTGTACGGATGAATTGAAATCTGATCCGCATACATAAGCATGCCGTTTCTGTGCATAGCATCAAATATCAGCTGATTGTTTTCAGCCGTAATTGAACCTGCCATAATACCCACATCGGGTTTTTTCTTGTTAAACTTGTACGCCGCCGCATTAAGCAACTGCGAATATTCAAGGAAGTTCGGCGCAGGCTGCCAGAATGACGAAATATTAGGTTCATTCCAGATTTCAACGCTTTCTACGCTTTCCTTGCCCTCAATTTCATCATAATAATCTACAGTAGCCGCACCGTAATCCACATACGCTTCAATAGCATCACGAGTATTTGGTGCCGCCATTTTATGGCTTATTTCACGCTTGGTTATTGCAGGGTTTCCGTATGCGATAAGGTGTGGATTAAAGGTGAGTCCGTTTTCCGCAAACCCGACTATACGCTTATAGAAGGTATCGGAAAATCTGTAAACGCCTCTTTCAGACTCAACAGTCTGCCATTCGGGGCCGTAACGTACCTTTGTAAAACCAACCTCACCGAGTCGGTCTGAAAGCTGACGGAACGATTCATCCGAGGTTCTGTCACGGCTTGCGTTTTCCTCCTTCTGCCACGAAACCGCAGTTATACCGTGACGCACAAACGCATCAAGAGGCTTTCTTTCGTAGTAATCAACAAGACAAATTCTTGCGCTGTCATAGCCTACTGTTTCACCGTTTCGATAAACTGTGATGTCAAGCTGATTTACGCCCTTCTTTTCACTCTTTAGCCATATCTTTTTGCGACATTCCTTCGACGGCAAAGCTACTGCTTCGATTATGCGCTTGTCGCTGTCGCCTAAGGTATATTCAATCGTATATTTAACCTTTTCCTTGCTGTTCTGGGTTATATCAACCTCAAAATATGAATATTTGTGGTCCTGCATGAAGTATGGTTCATTCGGGATTGTAATATCAACATATTCGTCAATTCCGCTAATTTGTGTGTATCCCAGCTTGCGTGCTGCAGTTGTGTCATAGCCGGCATTTAAAATATCGTCTGCACTTATGTTTTTGTTGATGCTATGAAGAACATTCTTGCCGATTTTCAATACGTTAATCTTTACATTCGCAAAAAACTCGTCACTAAGCACAAATACAGGTCTGATGCCTGCTTCGCTTGTAGCATCAAGCGACACAAGCTTACCCCAGCTTGTATACACACCGCCTGCGGCAACTGCATTGCCTGCTTTTGCACTATCACCGCTTCTCAGCCAGTTGTTGATTTCATTGTTGTGGTCAACCACGCCGAATTTGGTATAGTATTGATTATATTCATCAAAGCTTAATAATGAAACCTTACATTCTGCCGTATACGCATCTGGACACGCACCGCCGCTGTTTGCACCCTCAATTGTCCATGCTCTTTGCACAATATAGGGATGCATTTTGTGAGGTAACACCTCATTTAAGAACGTGTTGTTAAGATAATATGCAACGTTATTTTCATCAGTCGGGTCAAATTTCTGCGTACCGTCAGGGTCAAAAACCACTGCCGGATATACGTTTTGCAGTGTCGCCAAAGCCTAAAGCACACGCAATTATTTTATACGCTTCGCCTGCGGTTATGGGACGGTCAGGATAAAAGTTTCCGCTTCCGTCACCGTTTACAATGCCAAATCCCATAGCACTGTAAAGCACTGCTCCAAGCTGTGAATTAGCGGTTACATCGGCAAAAACCTGAACCGCCAAATCAGCCGAATAAACTCCGTTTGATACGATATTTGTAACAAGTCTTGTAAAATCTCCTCTTGTTACGCTGTCGCTCATTGAAAAGCTTTC
Organism: Clostridia bacterium; assembly: GCA_036310525.1. Classification (GTDB taxonomy): domain Bacteria; phylum Bacillota; class Clostridia; order UBA1381; family UBA1381; genus UBA4716. The sequence continues at coordinate 12,965 of JAXJRQ010000047.1, read as the reverse complement.
AACATCCCAGTCAAGAATACCGAGAGAGGAAAGGGTTTCTATACTGTCGCTGTATGTGTCAGTATTTTCAACAGCCATATCAGGCATTTCCTGTGCCGGAACGGGACATGCCGAAAATACCGTACTTAATGCAAATACTAAAATTAATGCCAAAAATCTTTTTTTCATGCATTTCCCTCCTGATTTATAAGATTATAAATTATTGAAGCCGCCTGAGCTCTTGTGGCATTGTTTTTGGGTCTGAAGGTATTGTCATCAAAGCCCTTTATTATGCCTGCACGACTCAAAGCGCTTACTTTTGCCAGTGCATAGTCGGCAATGGTGTCTTTGTCCTTAAAATCAGCTTCGCCATCTGCTGTTATTGACGCCGCATTTGCACAAAGCACCGCCATATCTTCTCTTGTGATGTTGTAGCCTTTACCAAATACCGACTCACTCATACCGCTTGTTATTCCCTTGTTATATAAGGAAGCAACATATTTGTATGACCAGTCACCCTTTACATCCTCAAAATTACATTCTGCCGTTTCATCATAGAAATCAAATGCGCAAACGATAAGCTTTGCAAATTCTTCTCTTGTGATGAATGAGTCGGGGTTAAAATTACCGTTGTTATCGCCTGAAATTATACCCTTTTTCTTTAATTCCTCAACCATGTCATATGCCCAGTGGGTATTGGGTAAATCCTTAAAGCTTCCCACACTCACAACGGGAGTAACCTCACCTGACGGTGAATAGAACGCACCGCCTGAGCCTGATGATGACGAAGACGAACCGCCGCCACCGCCACCGCCGTATGACGGGCCGCCGCCACCCTGAGGTCTGTTCTGGCTGTTATATGCCGCAATAATGTCTGCCTCAAGCTGTGACATTTCCGTATATGTGCGATTCAGAGATGCAATATAGTTTGCTGTTGTGTTTTTGTTTGTTGCATTGTATGTTGCAAGGCTAAACGGTATTGCCGCACTGTATTTGTCGATGTGCATTGTTATCTCGCCGTAGCTCACTATATTTGAAATTGCACTGAGCAGAAGATTTTCATTGAAATACTTTTTAACGGCGTCTGCACTTGTTATGCTGTTTTGTGCGAATAATTCAATAGCCGCCTTCTTAACAGCCGCCTGATTTTTCACTGCTGTGTCAGTACCCGTATAAATCGGATAACAAACCTCGCCTGTCAGGTTAAAATACTTTTCGTATTTTTCAAATACTATAGCTGCAGTATCTGCTGATGCACTATCAAGCATTTCTATACCGACCGAAAGGTTCAGAAGCGAAAGAAATTCGCCGTACTTTTCATGAGAAAAGCTCTTTTGTAACATTCTTGATGCCGCAGTTGTCTGTCTTTGTGAATCAATATTAAAGAAATCACAATTTTCATTGTTAAGTCCGAGATACTTCAAATTATCACGTAATAACTGCGCCATAGCTTGTGCATCGGTCTGATTTGAAAGCACGTTCTTTAAAATATCGTCCTTCTTTGTAGGTGATGCAACAAAAATCGGCTTATCCTTACTTGTTGCACCTGAGCCCGAATACGGAATTACGCTCACATAATAGTCCGTATTATCGCAGTCCGACGGAAGCATGACTGACTCGGAAAAGCTTTCGCCCGAAGCGTATCCGACGGAGGTATAAACCTCGCTGTCATCGGAAAGCTTCAATACTCTTATGGAATATACTCCTGATTTTGAAACATCGTCAAAGCTTCCGCTTATGTTTATACGTTCTGTTTCGACATCATACGAAACCTCAAGCGTGTCAGCATATGATGCCTGTGCGAAACAGAGCAGTGCTCCGAGCACTGTTGCAAATACTATTTTTGTTTTCATTAAAGCACCCCCTGTTATCTTCTGAAATAATCAATACCGAATAACGGTCTGTTTTGTGTATCAAGTGCGAAAACCTTAATGTAGTTATCGTCCGAAGCTGTGAATGTTTCTGTTGAAACCTGATATGCATCAACACCTGCTGTAATTTCAACGTTTGCCGATTTACCAAGTGCTACACACTGATTTGTCTTCTTATTATACACACCGACATACAAATTCACATTTTTTGCGCTCAAAGCGTCAACTGTAACCTCGGCATTAACAGATGTCACACCTGACATGCTTTCTATATTACCGATTGACACATTTTTAAACACAAGATTTTCTCTTGCTGATGCAGGACTGTATGAAACAGCCGAGATTGTGTCGGCTTTGTAGCCGTTTTCGTCGTATGGTGTAATCTCAACCTTGATTTTCTTGCCAACATCACTGTCTTTAATCACGTACTGTCTGTCGGTTGCGCCCAAAACAGCATTAAATACACCGTTTTCCTCAACATACCACTGATATGCAGTCACACCCTCACCTACCAGCGAATCGGTATGCGAAAAATCATAATCCGCATAAATCATGTTTCCTGCCATATAATTACCGTTGACAGATGCGTTTGAGCCTGTAGGATATTCTGTGCTTATGCCCATTTTGTTAAGCTCTTCGTCCGTATATCCGAGAGCCTTCATTTCTGAATATGTCATAAGCTCTTTTAAAACATCAGCAAGCGCACTGTTTTCCTTTGCGGTGATTTTAACATTTCTGAAAAAGTCCTCGCTTAAGTAGAAGCACGGACGCTCAAGAGTCTGCCATATGTATATAAGGCTTTCGCCCGCAAGCGCTTTATTGGAGGTTACATACCACATTGCAGGAGCGGTATATGTGTTACTTGTATGTGCTTTTGTCAAAACAGTCGGATGCGGAGTTCTTGTACCGAAAATTGTCGGTGTCCATGTAACATCGTTTGTTTTTGTACCTATTCTGTCGATATTTGCGATGTACTCCGTTGTTGACGGGAGTGCAATTTTGCATGTGGTTGCATATGCCTTTTCTGCGGGTTCGGCTGTTGTTGCCTCGGTGTACCATGTGTGGTCTTTGATGTAATTACCCTCATGCATAATCGGAAAATGTGTTTTTATGTAGCTTTCCTGATTGAGGTAGTATGCGAGTGATTTTACGTTTTGTGCATCAAAGGTTCTTGTGGGTGATTCGTAATTTTTCGCAATAATTGATGCATCCTCACCCGAATATACACCCGGATATACCTGCTTTAAGGCATATGATGCGGTTGATGCATCGCTTGTTGCTTTTGCACCGTCACTGACCATCACAAAATATCCGTCGCCGTCCTTTGCGTTTACATTCTTAAGTAAAACATATTCCTTTGTATCGCCTTTACCGTCGGCAGTTTTTACGTCCTCATCAATTTTGAAGGTGTACTGAGCAGGTGAAAGCGTATCAAGGATTTCCTTGCCCATTGCTGTGACTGTAGCAGTTGAATTTACAATTGTAAGAGGTGTTTCAATATCGTCCGGATTAACGGTTGCGATAATATAAACGCTCTCACTTTCAATCGTTTCACCCCCGATACCGTATGCGTTTACGGGAGTAACCTCTGCACGGATATATTTGTTGCCGTAATCGTATGAAACGGTGTATTTTTTACCGTTTTCGCCTGATTCTTCCTTAATCAGGTTTGTTGCAGTGTCCGCTGTATCGCCCCAGAACCAGCTGACTACTGTTTTATTCACATCGGGAGCACCGCTTACAATGTCATAATTAACACTAAGCTCTTCGCCTGTATAAAGGCTTCCCGAAATCACTGCGTCACAAATTACCGGCGGCAATGTCTTTATATATACCGCATCGGATGTATATGTTTTAGTGCCGTCTATATTTCCAAGCGTGACTTTTACACGCATATATTTCTCGTTTAAGTTTGTATCATCTATTAAAATTTCTTTTTTATTTGCATATTTTGTAATCTCTTCAAAGCCCGACTCGGGTGATGATGAATATTCCCACAAAACCTGTGTATATTCTTCCTCTTCAAAGCCGTCGGGAATTACATATTCTGCTTTTAGTGTACAGCCCACCTGCGTGTCTCCCGTAATAGTAAGGCCTGTCATCTCGGTACTTCCCTTTAAAAGCCCCCATTTTACCAGAAGTGCATCACTGTAACCGATACCTCTTAGCTTTTCAAGACTAAAAGACTTTATAATTTTTGTAACTTCTGCATCATCACTAAGATATGCTTCGTCTATTTTTACATTATCAAAAAATGTTTCGTCAAGATAAAAACACGGTCTGTTTGTTCTTAAAACGTATGTACTTGTTACTTCACTGCCTACGTCAATTTTTTTACTGTTCTTTAAAAACTGCCATACCGTTGTTTTTGTATTGTGAGGTGTTCTTGTCCACCACTGTGTTCCTGTTGCAGGAACAATGCCTATTCTGTCTGCATTTTGTGCGTATTCGGTCAGAGAAATGAGCGCAATTTTCGCATCTGTGCTGTATGCTTTTCCCGAACCTGCTTCTGTGTACCATTTATGAATATTGATATAATTCTTCATCAGCGGAAAATATGTATTTATATATGTATCCTGATTCATTTTATATGCAAGACCGTTTGGGTCATCAACATCAAACTGATATTTTCCCTGTACACTGTTATAGGCTGTTTTTGAGCTATTATCTGTACAGTCATTTACCATAACAAAATATCCGTCATCAGCAGAAGCATTTACACTTTTTAAAAGAATGTATTCCTTGCTGTCAGAAGTGTCTGCTGTTTTAAAAAGATATTTTGACGGTGTTGTTTCCACTCTGTTTTCTGCTGTAGGCATGCCTGCACAGCCATCATATCCAAAAACCGTGAGCGGTGTTTCAAGATTAAGCGCACCAAGTGCATCAGAGGTATATTCTGTCACTGCCGCAAAACCCACACTCTGCATAAAAACAGATGCCGTCATAATAAGGCTTAATGCCAATGATAAGGACTTTTTCATAAAATTCCGCCTTTCGTCTGCAATTTTAATTATGTTATGTTGCAGAAATTGTTTTTTGTGTTTATGCAGTCATGGTAATAAAATTACCATGACTGCATCTTTTATCTAAAAAGATAATAATTATTCAAGCGAGCCCTTGATTGAGTTGTAAACCAAATCACGAAGAGCCGCATATCCATCAGCTGAAGGATGAACATTGTCTGTATGAATTCCAACCTCCCATGCGCTTGTATCAACATAGTGAACCTTTGCATTTGAGCTTAGTGCCTCAACTGCGGCTTCGGTTGCCTGTCTCATAGCGTCGTAGTCGGCTGATAAATTCTTGCCCGAGCCGTTGTCAGTAACGTTGTTGAACTGACGAAGAATATAAATTTCGGCATTGGGATAAAGATTATTCAGATTGTTAACAAAATCAATATAAGTCTGTGTAAATTCAGCGCCTGCAACACCTGCGGTATTGTTTCTTACATATGCGCTGTCGTTTGTACCAAGACCGATAACGATTACATCGGGAGCATGGTCATTTGCCACGTCAAATACGGGATTAGCGTACTGCAAAGCACCATCTGCATTAACACTGTAGCCGTACTTCGGGCTCTTTGTTGCAAAATATGCGCTTTCCATACCAACACTGTCCTCACGTGCGAGGAGTCCGCTCCATACCTGACCTGTTGAGCTGTAGTACCAGCCTGCACCATCCTGAAGAGCTATACCCGACATTGAAATGATTGAGTAATCATAATCATAAGTCTTGGGGATTGTATATGAATAGCTTCTTGGATCTGTCGTTATTGAGTCACCGATAAACTGGATGTATTTCTTTTCTTCTGTTGTTTTTGAAATATCTCCGCCTTCGCTTGTTTCAACGGACTTGATGCCGTTTGTGCTGTTTGCATTTGTGATTGTGATTTGTGCTGTGTGAAGTGTGTCACTAAGACCGCTTGCAAGAACCTTTGAACCCGACACTCCCGAAGCTGTTTTTACTTCGCCGTCGATTTCATATGAAATATTTACAACACCTTCAAAATCAGCCTTAAGAGTTGTTCCTGTAAAATCAAATTTCACATAAGGATTGTTCCAGTTTGCAAAAGCGGCAGTGGAGGTTTCCTCCCATCTGCCGTAGTAGGTCAGGTCAGCGTCTGTTGACGCTGCCTGCCATGTTTTGTCACGAAGTGATAAAAGCTCGTTTTCCTTTGCTGCTGCATAGGGGTACAATGTTTGTGCATCCCATACAAATGTCTTAATTGAAACATTTGCTGTATCTGCCGCACCGATTTCAAATGTGAATGAAACTGTAGCCGGCTCACCTGTAGCGATTTCAACAGCTTCTGCCTTAACATCTGCGCTTATAAGCTGTGTGCCGTTGTATACTGCAAGCACGGGATTTGCTGTAACAGCTGTGTCGGTTGTGTTTTCACAAACGTATGTTACTGTGTATTTACCTGCTGTTTCAGTGTCTGCTGTCAATGAGAAATCATACATTTCAACATCTTCTATTGCCGTTGCATATGACGGGAATAAAAGCTTGATTTCTGAGTATGAATATCCCATATTGAGAAGCTCTTCAACAGTTTTTGTGCTGAGCTTTTCCCTTAAAATTGCGATTACTTCTGTGTTTTCTGCGCTAAAGTCTACCTTTACATCTGCGAAGAACTGCGGATTTAAGTAGAATCCGATTGGCTTTGAATGCCAGCCAAGATATGTTAATTCTTTACCGCTTGTTACAGGAATGTGTGAGAAACGATATTTTGTTTTGCCTTCTTCATATACTGCTGTGCTTATACCCAAAAAGTTCGGAGTTGAAGCTGTTGCAGCCGCACTTGCGTTGCTGTCATATCTCGGTGTTCTTGTAACCATTGCACAACCGTTTTCATCATACCAGCCTATTCTGTCTATATTTTCTATGTATTCTGTGTAGCTTAAAACTGCAACCTTACTCTTTGTTGTCCATGCAGCCTTTGTATATCCGCCGGCTGTATTAGAAATCCCCTCATTCCACCACTTATGCGTATTGAGGTAACCTCTTACTGAGTCAGGAATTACCTTTGCCTTTGCACCGCTTGCGCTTGCTTTTGTTTCCTTATCCCACAAGCTTGTCTGGTTAACATCCCAAGCCATGCTCTTTTCGTCTTCGGGGTCATATATAACATCAGTCATTTTTGCAAGCTCTGATGCATCTTCCATATCATAATATACGATACTTGTATCCGAAACAGGAACTTCAAGAGTAACAAACTGACCGTCTTTTTCTGTTGCGTTTACATTCTTTAGAAGAATCATTTCTCTGCCGTCAACAGCGAATTTGTACTGTGCGGGAGTATCCTTAACACCGCCTGTCTCCGTAGCAGAAAGTAATATAGATGTATACTTATGGAATACGGGAGGCGGAACAATTTCCATATCGGGGAACAGCATCCTGATTTCATCATCCGAATATCCGATTGCTCTTAAATCCTCTAATTCCTTACCTGCAAGCTTTTCTCTTAAAATTGCGATTACTTCTGTATTTTCTGCAGTAAATCCGATTTTTACGTTTGCAAGCTTCATACAAGCTTCGGGGTTCTTTGCGTCCTTGTTAATCATTGTGTAAAGCTGCGGGGGAGCTTCGGTAAACATACCGTTTGTACCGTAAGGTGTTGAGAATGCTTCAAGCTGAACAGGTTTTGCGCTCGGGTCGTTTGTGAGCAATGTTTCGTTTACGCTTGATGTCCAGCTTACCTGATTCAATTGCGACACTGCTGCTCAGTGATTTTGCAAGTATCATTGCGAACGGCAGCAGAGTAACCAATACACAGATTGCGAGAATTATGTAGTTTACGACATTAAAAATTGCTTCGCCCTTGCTGATTCTCTTTAACATATTACCATAATCCTCCTTCGCCTAATTTTTTTGCAATAGAATTTGTGCCGAAAACGAGTATCAGTCCGACAACACCCTTGAAGAAGCCGAGTGCGGTTGTGAGACTGTACTGACGCTGTTCAAGACCGACTCTGTACTCATATGTACTTATAACGTCCGAAACATCGAACACGGCACTGTTCTGAAGCATGTAAATCTGTTCAAAGCCTACAGAGAGCATACTTCCCATTCTCAGGATAAGAAGTGTTACGATTGTACCCATGATACACGGTATCGTGACATATATTGTCTGCTGGAACTTGTTTGCACCGTCTATTCGTGCGGCTTCATAGAGCTGAGCGTCAACACCGGTTATTGCGGCAAGGTAAATGATAGTACCCCAGCCTGCGCTTTGCCAGATTCCCGATATTACGTAAATCACAACCCATGATACAGGGTCTGAGATAAACGAAATAGGTTCTGTGCCGAAAAGTCTCTGCATAGCCACACTTATCGGACCGTTCATTGACGTAATCTGAATAACAATTCCGCCGAGAATTACCCATGAAACGAAATGCGGTACGTATAAAACCGTCTGTACCGTACGCTTGTAAAATTTGTGATGCACCTCGTTTATCAGAAGACTCAGGATAATGGGCGTCGGGAATCCGAACACGAGGTTTAAGATATTAAGACCAATCGTGTTTCTTAAAATAGTGAAAAAGTTTGGTGTTTTGAAAAGTCGTATAAAGTTATCAAAGCCTACCCATTCACTGCCCCAGATACCCCTGCCGATGGAATAATCCTTAAAGCCTATTACCATACCCAGCATCGGGAGATACTTAAAAATTATAAGGTATATCACCGCAGGAGCCAAAAACACATACAGCCAGAAATCACGGCGCAGTGCTTTTAAAATATCTCCCTTTCGCCGAAGCTCTTTGGCAGAAGATGTTTTTTTCAAATTGTGCTTGTTTGTCATAATTTAACTTGTGCACTTCCTTTCACCGATATTTGTTGTAACTTTATCATAGCACCCTGAAAACCCCATTTCAATATGAAATATTTGCCGCAAAAAAACTTTTTTGATATTTGAATTAATCATTTTTGATGTTAATTTAACTTTTTTGTCCTTTTCGCTAAATATGCACATTTTCAAGTGAAAAATCCGTTTTTGAGAACAAAAAATCAAATATATTTAATTTACAAAAGAGTTTTGATGTGATATACTAAAATAAAATCAATATGAATATCAAAGGATGATTTTATGCACAGTAATAATATAAACAAATTATTCTGGCAGACAACAATAACCAATTCAATTTTATTTCTTATTGTTATTCTGACAGTCAGCTTTATAAGCTTTAATACGGTAACGGATATTTTGTACAGCGAAATGAACATCGCCAACAAAACCATCCTTGACCAGACAAAACAGAATGTTGATTCACAGCTCAAAAACATTGATATGTTTATCACGACGCTTTCAAAGGATTCGTCGCTTAATAAATATACACTTAATCAGACACCCGACCTTATGGAAAAGTACGAAGTACATAAAATGCTTATTGATGCAGTGAACAAAAACAGCATGATAAACAATATATATGTATATTCCGATATTTCAAAAAAATCCATGGGTTATCCCGACGGTACGGAAACACTTCCCGAAAACCTTGATGCGGTAGTGAAAAAGGCGCTTTTTGAGAATGTCAACGGCTGGATAGACACCGTAAATCCCGACGGAACACTGTTGTTTGTAAAAACGCTTTATAATAAGAAGTCAGTCGTTGCGGTAAAGGTAAGCGAAACATTATTATATGAAACAATAAGCAAATACCGCACCGAAAACAAAAACGGAATATTTTTTGTAGTAAATCAGGCAGGAACGGTATTTTCGCACAACAACAAATCATATATAGGTACAAATATTTCATCAGAGCCGTTCACACAGCACATTCTCACACAAAAACAGTCCGATGCACCGTATGAAACAACATACCATAACCAGAAATCGCTTATGTTCCATACAAAATCAGGCTACACGGGCTGGACATATGTAAGCACCATTCCCGAAACGATGTTTACACGTCAGATTGACAGAGGAAAGCTTATTATATACATACTTTCCGCCCTGATATTCCTCGTATCCGTTTCACTTGCATACCTGCTTGTGAAAATGATGTATACACCTGTTGACAAGTTTGTTCATTCGGTTGCATCGTCGGTTATGAAGAACCGCTCATCGGGCATGATAAGTAAGTTTGGTACGCTTAACGAGCTTGAAAAAACACTTTCCGAGCTTGTGGAGGAGCAAAAGGTTCTGCAATCGGAGCATAAGAAAAACGCAAAAGCAATGAGCTGGAACATTATTATGAATATGCTTCTTGGCTTTGATATAAATTACGACAAATTCATTTCCACGCTTGAAACCACAAACATCATGCTTTATCCGAATAATTTTGTTGTAATCATGCTTGATATAAGCTGTCAGAACGAAAACGTGTCTGCAGGCGATGATGAATTTGTGCTTGTTTCAAACCTCATTCAGCAACGCCTTGACAGCCTTATAAATCAGGAAACAAAAAGAATTTAAAGACTTTGATGACAGTGAGCTTAAGGAACAGATTGATACGCTTAAATCGCAGATGATTTCGGAAAAGGTTTCGGTGGATATATGCAAACAGTTTGCACTGCAGATTATTATGCTTACGATAAACCATTATATAAAGCCGGTTGAAATGTATTCACATACACAGCTGAGCAACCGTTATCTCAACTCAAATCAGATTATTGATTCGTGTACAGACATAAACTCAGTTACAGAAAACCTCTCAAAAATTCTGCTGGATATTCTTGATGTGTTCAGACAAACGCAGAATATAAGCTTCTCGCAGAATAATCTTGTTGCGCAGGTAATTGAATACATTGACGAGAGCTATATGAATCCGCTTACAAGCCTCAGCGCAACCGCCGAGAAATTCAAGGTAAGCGATTCGCACCTGAGCAGGGTGTTTAAATCATCTACGGGCAAGCGCTTTACCGAGTATCTTATCTATAAAAGAGTGGAAAAGGCAAAAGAGCTTCTTGTTTCAAGTCAGCATAAGGTAAACGACATCTCTGCACTTGTCGGATATGACAATCAGATAAGCTTTATGCGAATATTCAAAAAATACACAGGCGTAACGCCGAGTGAGTATAGAAGTATGTATTCAGAAAAAAATAATGTGTGAGCATTAGGGCACTACACTAAAGGACAGTAATTCACATAAAGCGGTGTAACCACAGCGGTTGCACCGCTTTAGTCCGTTTTTACGCACTTTTTTCATTGCGTATCTCATTCATTAAATGTAATAATTCTTTTTCGTCAGGTATACTTATAAGCCCTGCTGCCGTAAACGATATATCCACTTTTACTTTTTTATGCCCTTCAATAATTTCCGGATTGTGCAAATCTATTCTTTTTATCAGTGTGTTCACAATGGTTGGTGTTAATTCTTTTATGTCTGTGCATTTCCTGATTTCTCTTAGAAATACTTTTAAATCCACCTTGTTAAGTTCAGACTTGGCAATAAGTTCTTCTGTTTCATCGACCTCTGAAATCAGGCTTTTTTGCTCTGCCTCATAGTTTGCGGACATACGGGCGAATCTTTCATCTGATATTTTACCAAGTACATTATCCTCATAGATTCTTTCTATCAGCGTATCAAGCTCGTCGATTCGCCTTTTGGACTTGGAAAGTTTTTGTTTTGCATCATTGAGTTCTTTAGCCTGATTTAGTTTATGCTGCTTATTATACAGATACAAGAACACAGGCTCATACTGACTTATATATTCAGCCACTTTGCGAATAGTCTGCAAAACAATTTCTTCAAGCACAACATTTCTTATATAATGTATGGTGCAAGTACCTCTGTTTTCTTTATATGCAGAGCACCTGAAAAATTCGTTTTTCTCTTTTACGCTTTTAGATGCACAAAAATAAAGTTTTGAACCGCAATCAGCACAGTATATAAGACCTGAAAATAAACTTGTTCTTCCGGTTGCAGTATTTCTGCGGCGGCTTTTTCGTAATTCCTGCACACGATTAAAAGTATCTTCATCTATAATAGCTTCTTGTGTGTCAGGTATAATTTGCCAATCGCTTTCGTCATTATAAATTCTTTTGTTGATTTTATAGCTTAGAACTGTTGTTTTGAAATTGATTGTACATCCCGTGTATTGTCTGTTTTCGAGCATATTTACAATAGTCTTTTGTTCCCAACGATACGGATTTGCAACAGATTTGTGATTTGTATTTCTGTCCATTGATAAAGCATAAGCAGTGGGATTTAGTATTTCCTCTCGTTCCAAACGCCTTGCGATTTTAACCGGACCAAGACCTTCTAAACACAATCTGAAAATATATCGCACATTATCTGCAACGGCTTCATCAATAATCCATTGTTTAGGATTATCAGGCAATTTCATATACCCATAAGGCATTAATGTTGAAATACGCTCTCCCTTTTCTGCTTTGGCTTTCCATACGGCACGAATTTTCTTACTTGTCTGTGCAGCATACCATTCATTGAAGATATTGTGAAACGGCATCATTTCTGTTCCGCCGTTTTGAGAAGTATCTACATTTTCCTGAATAGCAATAAACCTTATACCAAGTGTCGGATATGTAATTTCAAGATATTTACCAACTTCAAGATAGTTTCTGCCGAAACGGGATAAATCCTTTACTACAATAATTCCTACCTGACCTGCTTCTGCAAGAGCCTGCATTTCTTTGAACCCACTTCTTTCAAAGGTAGTTCCTGATATTCCGTCATCTACAAAGAAACGAGGATTGGGAAGTTTATGTTGTCTTGCATATTGCATTAAGATTTCTTTTTGGTTGGATATACTGTTACTTTCGCCGTCTATGCCATCATCCTGAGAGAGTCTGCAATAGAGGGCAGTAATTTTTTCTATGCTTTCGGTTTGTTTTTTCATTTTATTCTGAATCTCCTTTCCAAACTAAACCGAGCATTGCATAAGGTGTTCCCATTATACAATGCCCGACAAAGTTCTACAATTTTATGAAAGTATGAGTTTTTTAAATTGTTCCAATAAAGTTTGTTTTCCCGATATATCAAAACTCGTTGACACCTCATATTCCGTCTTGCCGATTTTAGTTGTAAAATCAAGCTCGTCAAGCGGATATTTTACTTCATGGCGTTGCCTTCTGTTAACATCAACATAGTATTTGAGATTATCGAAGCTTTCATTTTCATCAAGCTTCATTCTGTCAACGACTATGATGGG
>JAXJRQ010000046.1:0-3341 GCA_036310525.1 Clostridia bacterium | reverse complement strand
GTGAAATCACAGTATTTACACTTTTGCACACAAAACGGAATATGAATATATAAACCTTTCATAATTTAATATATCTCCTGTCATTTAATGAATAATCGAAGCGGAAGGCTCCCTTGTGTAAAGGGAGCTGTCAGCGTAGCTGACTGAGGGATTGTTTTACAATATCATCAATATACTGACAAACACCCTCGAAATTTCTATTAACTTCAAGATTAGAAATTCTTATAACTTTTAATCCGTATTTTTCTAAAAATTCAGTCCTTTTCATATCATTTAAAATTTCTTCATCTTCATAGTGCTGGGAACCATCAATCTCTATAACTATATTTGCTTTGGCGCAATAAAAATCAACAATATATTTTCCTATGATTTTTTGTCTTAGAAATTTTATATTATATCCCTTCAAAAAATCATACCATAAATGTCTTTCTTCTTTTGTCATGTTTTTTCGGAGATTTTTCGCCAAAGTAACAATTTCCTTATTATGTTTTCTTTCCACTTTTTCCTCCATATTCATTTTTATAATTTACATCTGTGCTGATTGCACAATCCCTCAGTCGCCTTCGGCGCCAGCTCCCTTTACACAAAGGAGCCTTCCGCTCAATTGCCTGCATATGTTAAAAGTATTAACTACATCCCTCTGTCACACAATTTACATATAAAAATTTTTAATTAATATATTGTTTTTTTACCTTTAATATGATAAAATGAATATTGCCAAAACATGTTATGAATACTTTTACTCGATAGAGTTACGCTATAGTAAAAAGCGTACCTCTAATTAATTATTCTCTATTGGGTAATTATTCACATGTTTTGGCGAACATTAGAGTGATACGTTTTTGGGGTGTATGGCTCTGCCATGCACCTTTTTTTATTTACAGGGAGGTTTTAACATGCGTATAAAATCAGAATTACTAATCAATGCATTATGTGACAGTATACGTCACTATCTGCCATACACAGACATCGAAGCCGACATCAATGAAATCGCCGACACAACCGCCATAAAAGCACTTTCGGAAATACAGGAAATACTGCACAGCTACGACGGCAACGATTTTGATACCGTAGAAAAAATCGTATGCGTATTTGAAAAATACAACCTTTCCGCAGGTATGGCGCATGACTTTTAAATAAATTCAAAAAGGAGTTGTTCTCACAACTCCTTTTAAAATTATTCTTCGTCTTCAAAATTGAACTCAAGCTCAATTTCTTCACGGCAGTTGGGGCAAACGATTGCGTTTGAGCTGTCAAGCATATCAAAATCAACCATTACGTCCTCACCGCAATTGGGGCAACGGATTTCAAAAAGGTCGCCGTCGGGAGCGTCTATATCGTCGTCCATCCAGTCGTCGTCATCTTCATCATCCTCGTCCCAGTCCTCGACATCGTCTTCTTCGTCGTCTTCACCATAAAAATCATCAACGATAAGAGCCATATCCTCTTCAAGGTCGTCAATAATATCAATGGTTTCACACTGAACGTAGTCAAGCTCGTCAATCATTTCAGCCATTTCCTCGATAAGCTCGAGCATCTTGCCGATAAGCTTGCCTTCGTCGCTTTTGGGACTGATGTCAAGACCGTCTGCATAGCCTCTCAGATATGAGGCTTTTTTTGTTATATCACTCATAATAATTCTCCGTTAAATATGAAAATACAGCAAATTACTTATTTACACGTTCCATATATTCGCCTGTACGTGTGTCAACTCTGATAATGTCGCTGCCATCAACAAACAAGGGAACCTGAATAACTGCACCTGTTTCAAGTGTTGCGGGCTTTGTAGCACCTGTTGCTGTGTTACCTGCAAATCCGGGTTCTGTTTCAGCGATAGCAAGCTCAACGAATGTGGGCGGTTCAATATCGAACACGTTACCCTTGTATGAAAGAACCTTACATACATCGTTTTCCTTAACGAACTTCATTGCATTACCAACAGTGTCCTTACCGATAGGAAGCATATCAAATGTTTCCTGATCCATGAAGTAGTAAAGATCACCGTCTGAGTATGAATACTGCATATCTTTTCTTTCGATATATGCATTTTCAAACTTTTCTGTAGGTCTGAATGTTTTTTCAACAACACTGCCTGAAATAACATTCTTTATCTTTGTTCTTACAAACGCTGCACCTTTACCGGGCTTAACGTGCTGAAATTCTACAATCTGCCAAACGCCGCCTTCAAATTCAAATGTAACGCCGTTTCTGAAATCTCCTGCTGTTACCATAACTATTTCCTCCTAAGTTTTTTACAAATTAATCATACATAGATATATTTTACCTTATTTTTATTAAAAATGCAATACTTTTATATAAAAAAATCATTTTACGTTAAAAATATCATCCTACAAAGTGTTCCCGAAGTATTTTTATCTCCGCTTCGTAGCCGTCAAGCTCGTTGGGAGTTTCAAGATAAAACGGGAGATTTTTAAGCGACGGATGGTTGATTATACGCACCATAGCCTCAATTCCGATGCTTCCGTCACCGATTTTTTCGTGTCTGTCCTTATGGCTCTCAAACGGGTTTTTACTGTCGTTGATGTGGATTGCCTTAAGTCGCTCAAGTCCGATTACTTTATCAAATTTCTCAAGAACTCCGTCAAGATTATTGACAACATCATAGCCTGCATCATGCACATGGCATGTATCAAGGCACACGCCCATTTTATCGCTTAATTCCACTCGGTCGATTATCGCACGCAGCTCCTCAAACTTTGAGCCGACCTCACTTCCCTTGCCTGCCATTGTTTCAAGCAGTACGCAGGTTGTCATTTCGGGTTTCAGGATTTCATTGAGCTGTTTTGCGATAAGCTCAATTCCTGTTTCTATGCCCTGTCCGACATGGCTTCCAGGATGAAAATTATACATCTGATTCGGTGTGTATTCCATGCGCATCAAATCATCCGACATTGTTATATGCGCAAACTCACGTATTTTTTCATCAGCTGAGCATGCATTCAATGTATACGGCGCATGCGCAAGGATTTTTGTGAAATTGTGCTCCGCCATAAATTCAAGAAAGCTTTTTACGTCGTTTTCGTCTATGTCCTTTGCCTTTCCGCCTCTGGGGTTTCTGGTGAAAAACTGAAACGTGTTCGCACCTATACTAAGCGCAGTCTGTCCCATGTTCAGATAACCCTTTGAAGCCGAAAGATGACAGCCTATTGTTAAAGTCATATTGTTACCTCTTTTATAAATTGTAATTTATCGGTGAGATGAATATTATGATATTGTAGGGGCGGATGCCCACATCCGCCCGTGAATATACAACGGGACGATGTGGGCATCGTCCCCTACGGCAGTAAATTGTATACAATTGCAAACAATTATATTTGTAG
>JAXJRQ010000045.1:0-6952 GCA_036310525.1 Clostridia bacterium | reverse complement strand
GTTCCTGAGTTGCCGCCTTGTTTTCAAACAATGTCATACCACTGTTTATTGTATCGAGAAGCTTAATCATCGGTGCGGCACTTGCTGAAGCAGCAGCTTTTTCGCTGTATGTTGCATATGCACTTCTTAAATTCCTAAGATATGCGCCTCTGTCGGGAACTGATGTAACCGACGGGTCATAGCTTACCAAGGTGATATTATCTACACCAATGTTTCTTTCGGAAACATTTTTCTTTGAAAAAGGTATATTAAGATACACACATCTTGTAGAATCAGCTGCAGTATAGTTATTATCTTTATCTCTTGCCGACCATATAAACTGACTTTCGCCTGCTGTGCTTGAATACTCAGGAAGTGTCTTATCAAGAACACTTACACCATTCACAAGCATATCTGCAAGTTTATAACCCTTGTGTGTTGTTATTTTTTTTGCCGTTTCACCCTCATCTGTTGTGGTTTGTGTTGTTATGGTATAGTTTACAGGCTCGAATACGAACTTGTATCTTGCCCATTCTATTGCATCATCCCACTTCCATGAGGGAATATTATTCATATTACCAAGTGTTCCTACAGTTACTGCATTTGTAGTCATAAGAGTAATTTCGCCGTTTTGATTAACTGTTATAGGATAATGATAGCTTTTACTACCTATAAATCGGAACTGATAATAGCTGTACTTATTGGTCAGAAGCTGATCTGCTTTAAAATCCAGTTCAAACTCAACTCTATCATTGGGTCTTCCCGCATCACTGCAGTCAAAGTCATCGAATTCAGATATAAAGTTTACATAGCCAGTTTGGTCTGCAGATAAATTAATATTTACATATTCCTTGTATGTAGGGTCTTCATCCGTTTTTATTGAAAGCGTGGCACCCTTTTCTGATTCAGCTGTAAAAGTTGACGGTACTTCAGTTTCACCGCTTAACGTGCGCATTGTTTTCCACACCGGTGTTGTGTTTTCTGTAGTTTCATCTGCCGATGCAAACGGTACGTTCGCAATCGAAGCAGTCATTACTGCCGCAAGCAATAATGAGATTTTCTTTTTTAGTTTCATGTTTAATCATCCTTTCAAAGTTTTATTTATGTCATATTTATTTTGTACAAATTACTGTTATCGGAACAGAAAAACCATTCTCAAGTCTGAAAAGAACCATTCCGTTACCTTTTTCAAACTTGCACTTTGATAAATCCCCTTTAATTTTGAATGTCACGTCTGTATTCGGATTTAAGGGAACATCTTCTGTGCCTTCTTCGGAAATTATTTCAAGCCAGCCGAAATCTCTGTTTTTCATAAGGCTGTAGGTATGACCTTCGCCTATATCACCGACATGAATTGTAATTTCTCTTTCTTCAAGGTCTTTTGTTCGCTCAATGGTGTTGTCCGCATACATATCCACAGGACGGAACGGCATATGGCGCTTGTCGCCCGAGGTTGTCTGGAAAGCACCCATATCGGGATTTTTCATTTCCATAAAGTTATCAACATAGGTTCCCTTGCCTATAGCTGCACTTCCCTCTGCAAGATGCAGATTTCCACCGTCATAATCCTTGTACTCGGGCATCTGAAGCACTGCATTCGCTTCATCGCCTTCCTTTACAAGAATTGTTCCACCCGCAATAAGGTCATAATCATTATCATCACGTTCATCGGCAAACTTATTTGAAAATGCCCTCCAGCCGTCAGTACGTGTAACAAAAATATTGTTTCTTGATACCGAATGAAATTCCGAGCTGTTTCCGTAAGTGATGTTTGCAGGTCCTGTTGCACGGGAATCTATTGTATTATTAAAGTAATACTGCATTCCGAAAACTCCGTCGGGAGAACCGCCCGCCTTTATGGCTGTTCCTGCTTCTTCCTTATATGTTCCTCCCATATTGGTGATAACGTTATTGAAGATGTAGCACGGGCCCATTCTGTTCGGTGCTGCACTTATTCCGCATCGTCCCTGTTCAAAACGGTTATTGTAAACCCTCAGATTCATCTGTCCGCCATCAAGTTCAATGCTGTCATCTTCCGAATAAATCATCATATTGCCATAAACATCTGCATCGCATCCGATCGAACCATTATCACGTCCGCTGTTGTTTGTACCTTCCATAACATCGTTGTAACGGTGCTCGTCACTGCCTATGGCGTCATTATATCTTATAACCATTCCGCCCTTACCAAGCATTTGAATTGCAGTGCCGCCCTTGGGATGCACATTTTTGTAGGTGTCTGTATTCCACGGATTTGTTTTTACATCACTGTCGTGAATATAACAACGCTCGATTACCGTGTTGGTTACATCATAGAAGAATACACCGCCGAGGTTATTTGTATAAAGACCACGATATGAATATCCGCCATATTCATCGTGCATAATGCCTTCTCTGCCCCATTCGGCAATGTCACAGTTAATCACACGCACATTATCACTCTTACCGCTTATGTTTATACAGTGTCTGTCACCGCCACGAACGGTAATGCCCTCAAATATCAGATATGCACAGTCATAAATCATAACTGCCTCATTAAAATTCTTGGTGCCGTTAATTGTGTCGCACTTATCATCTGCAACCACTTTTATCCATCCATCGGGAGTACCTTTAATTCCTGTAAGTTGAAGCGGTCCGTTACCATTATAAATTTCCGAAAGTCCGATTGTCTTTGCAATAGTGGGATTTGAGGTCCATGTTTTTGTCTGTGCATTCTTTTCACCTGCACCTGCACCCGTGAGGACTGCTTTTACTTCGTATTCCGTATCCTCACTGCAATAAACTATACTTCCACGATACTGATTTGATTCAGGGTCAAATGTGGGGGTGTATGCCTTTTTCCATTCTTCCTCTCCATTTTTTCTGTAATACATCGTACAGCCTGTTTCTTTTGATGGCACATCAATGTAGTAGCTGATATTTTCAAATGTCGGCACAAGAAGTAATTCGCCTTGAGTATCGGGAGCATATTCAGCCGCTGTCTTTGCTGTTGCATATACGGCATCGGTAGGACGGAATGCATCACGCTTTACAAAAACATCCTCAACACCATCACGTACAATTTTCACCTTGATGTCGTACGGTTCAACGTGTTGTGCCTGCTCACTGCCTCTGAACACACCGTCGATGTATGTCGGCGGAATTGCTTCTCTCCAGTACCACCAGTCGGGATTTGATGCTGAACTGCCCGCTGTACTTCTGTCTATTCTGCCGTTTATCAGGCTGTTCATATTATCCCAGTTCATTCTGCTAAGTATCAGAGTGTCGGTAAGATTGTATTTATACCACACACGAACCTTTGCATTCGGGTCATCGCACGGAATTTCATACGAGAATGAACGTTCACCCGGAGTTACGATGATTTCTCCGTCCTTTGCGTCACGGTAATTTTCGTCGTAATCATAAAATACATTAAGTGTTGATTCCTTTTCGTTGTATTCATAGTCAATACCAAACGCTTCTTTCACCGCATTTAAGGATACCATTGGGATTGCACCCTGTTCACGGTACATTTTAGTGCCCGTATGCTTTGCCTTGCCGTTTGCAACAATGCGGTCACTGTCCATATAAAATTTCAGATGATTTCTGTCCTGCATTGCGATATAATAGTCGTCATACTCTTCAAGTGTAATTGACATAGTAGCAAAAAGATTAGTTGCCGGAACAAGTATATCTTTCTTGAGATGTACAAAATCGCAGTCAAGTCTGCTTCTGAAATTATTTGTTTTAATCTTGTCGGTTTCATTCACCAGATTAATAACATCCCATGCACCTTCATCAAACAGTATCGGTTCTCCCGGAAGCGACCCTTTGCCTTTTGCGCTGAATCCCGACACATCAGTAAGAATTACACAGTCTATCATATGCCCCGGCTGACGGTATTTAATATCAAGTGTATGCCAGCCTTCGTCAAGATAGCGTGTTGTACCGCTTTTTTGCCAGCGCCAGCCGCGCACCTGACTGTCATCAAGACGGTAATAATCACTGTCATCAATTCCGAACCATGTCGACTTCTGATTAGATGCCGGAGTTGAATATCTTATCCACATGATGTAATTACCCTTGTGTGTTACCTTAAACTTGAAACGAGAAAAAATATCATCACTCATGTTTGCCTCGGTAAGGTGCTTTAGTCCCTCACCTGCAGGTGCATACCAGTATTTCCCGCCTGAGGCATTTTCATCCTCACCTACACGAGTCAGCTCGGAATTGTTTCCGTCCTCCACCTCGAAGAAGTATGAACCGTATACTCTTTCCTCTGTCTCTTTTATATTGAGCGCACCGTATTCCTCCTTACCGGGAATGTAGGTTTTTGATTTATCAAGAGCATTTGATTTAAAAACCTGTTCGCCGCTGTCAGAAACATTCGCCGCATACTTGATTGTAAGCTTATCTATTTTCTGACCTTTTCTTATGCTTGTGAGCTTAACGGTATAATCGCCCTTTTCCGCCTCACCGTAAAATAAACGAGTATCATTCCATTTTCCGATTTCATAATCATAGAGCGAATAGCTTTCAAAATGGTCTATGGATATGTAACTCAGATTACTCTTTTTATCTTCCGCCTTATGAGTTGCATATATAACCAGTCGGCTGATTCCGGTTTCAAAATTCAAATCAAATTCTATGCCCCGGGAATCATCACCCGTACCGACAACACACTTTCCGCCCGAGGCTTCCGAATCCTCCACAATTTCAAATCCTCCGCCTCTTAAAAAATCCTCCGCTTCAAGCGTTATAACATTCTGATCAGATTCTTGTTTTATTGCGGCAAACTCGTACGCACTTACACCCGTTATTCCCATTCCGAGCGCCACCGTCAACGATGTAATGCTTTTAAATAACTTATTCACCGTAACACCTCCAAATAAATAGTTTTCGATATATAAATTATAACATAGGCAAATGCAAGCGTACAGAGACAGAAAATGAAATATCGGGACAAAAAATAAAATATCCCGACCTCGCATAATTACTTACTTTTTCTGTCTCCTGAGTAAATAAAAAAATATGGAGTACCGCACCTGCGATACTCCATATTTTTTATTCTTTGTCTCCCATTCTGGCATCATAGAAACCGTAATGATTGTAGCCGTAATAAAGCTTTAATCGTTCTTCATAATTAAGTGCTCTGTCAAATATCATTATATCCGCAATTCCAAGCTGCGATGAACGTAACCTGTTCTTTCCGCCGTTAATTGTCGTTTCCTCCGGAGTACCCAAATACAAGGTCTGCTGTCCAAGCGTCTTTGTTCCCCAGTTTGAAATGACTCTCGTACAATCTGTAGAGTAGTCATCATTTCCGTAAGTGCTTATATAATATTCGTCACCTACTTTTCTTACAACCGCAAAATGCATGTTGTATTGATTTGATGATACAAGTGAGCCTCTGAGCCAGTATCTGCCATTGTTGTGAAGACCATGAAATACAAGATTATTCTGGAAAAGTCCCATTTTAATATCGCCTGACTGCAGAATAATATTATAATCCGTCTTGTCATACTTGTATGCTGAACCGAATGAAGCATAGGTCAGGCTGTTGTGCCATTCAGGCTCAACATAATCATCATTTCTGCCCTCTACCTCGTAATTTGTCCAGAAAACAAAGGTTGCTTCGTCCGTAATGTTCAAATCTTCAAATGTTCCGAGCTCAACATAGCTTGTATTGAGCTTAAGAGCAGTTTTACTGCGCAGATTAATCGGATACGCTGAACCAAATCTGATATTCGCATTTTCAATCCATTCATAATCATCACCGACTATTTGTGCACTTCTTCCGCTGACAGTCTCGGTAATTGTTCTGCCCATTCCTTCATCAAGCTTAAGTCGGAACACAGGCTCAAGCATGGAAGCATTATCATTTCCAAAGAATGACTTTTCCTGTTCATTATAAGCATACGGAAGCTCACTACTGTATTTTACCTTACTCACTGCTTCGCCGTCGGTTCTGCTATTAAGGTCGTAATTTACCACATATGCCTGCGAATCGGTATTATCTTTATCCAATGCATAAGTAAAGTATGCAGGCATAAGCTTTACCATATCCTTGAACATATACAAATCATATGTCATTAAATCAGCTTCAGCCGTAAGATTAACCGGATATGTTCCACTGCTATTTACCGGTACAAGCTCACATTTTGCCAGTGAACCGTCCGCATTTCTAAGCACTGCTATCATCACAGCACCGTCAATTTCCGCATCAATTTTATCTATTGTCACACTTTCAAGAGTTACACCCTTTGCAAGCTCCAAAGCTTCATCTGCCCCCTGCTTCAAAGCTACGTCTGTAACAATAAACTGTTCTTTAGTGTCATTAACCGTACCATATGATATATTGCTGTAGTATACTTCTATCGGTGCCGATTCTGTCGGCACATCATAATCTGATGATGTCAGTGCTGTACTTTCACCACTGAAATCGAGTGTTTCAAGCACAATATCGGTATAAATATCAAACTCTGTATTTAAAACCACATTCTGTGCTACTTTTACGTCTCCGATATACACGTCATACACTCCGCTTGCATTATCTGTAACAAGCTTGACACGGAACGTATCGTTCATTATTGCATCCGACTGTCCGATTTTAGCATCGGTCAAAGCATTGTAAATTTCACCGTTGTCGGTTCTTGCAATCATTTTCAGCACATAACCGTCTTTGATGCCGTTATTTGCCGCAAGACTGATACCCACTGCTATCTTATTAACGGTTTTAACATCAAGCAGATATGCCGTTTTCTCATTTTCTGCAGGAGAAACAGGAAGCTTTAGCATATCACCTGCACCCTCTGAGTTTTTAATACTCTTAATTGCCATAGCATCATCAAGAAGTGTATATTCATAACTAACCGAAGATTCAGGCTCATTATTGAGATCAAGATATATCTTCATACCATCTGCGGGAAGATACGGAATTTTAACCTCTGCATAACCGTAGTAATGTTCACCTCCGAACGCCGCTCTTACCGCC
>JAXJRQ010000044.1:0-15170 GCA_036310525.1 Clostridia bacterium | reverse complement strand
TTACCATTAGCACGATACTTACTTTTCATAAGCATCCCTCCTTTCACAGACTCGGCATTACTGCCTGTATATGTAAAAGTAGGGCATAACCGCCGGTGTAAACCACCGTAAAGAAATCTTGCCTTATCGGATTTCTCCGACAAGATATATTATACACCATAATTCGATAATTTTCAAGATATTTTACAAAGAGTACAAAGAATATGGAAGATACAAGAAAATTTATTTATAATACTTAATGCCCTTTGCAGACATCAACATCTGCAAAGGGCAATTTCATTTTGGATAGGATATGAGAGGATTTACTTTTCAGCTTCTAAAATCAGCTTTCTTGATATGGTACAACACAAGAGAACCGTCCCATTGTGTTCTTTAATGTGTTGTCAAAATAAATGTATAATATCTTTTTTCTTTCTTTGCGCATATTCATATGCGATTTTTGTTCCGCTTTTGGGTTGATAGTCTGTCAAATCCCGACGACTATTTTTTCTTTTTGGCGGTTCATAGTCATTTTTATAATATACAATGCAAATATTGGAACGGTCTATCATTTCATAATTACGTTCTACATAAATTGCTTTTCCGGCATTAATTGCACGTTGGGGAAAATATGTATATTCATAGCTTTGTAAAAGGTATGCCATGTAGTCGTCATTAATATGCGGATATTCGGCTCGAACATATACACGCTGTATATGAGGATATTTTTCTTTTAAATTCGTAACAACAGAAAGACAAAGCTTATCAAAGTCGCTTTTACTTCCGAAAAGAAAAACACTTACATTATTATACAGAATAAGTTCTTCAATAATTTTATACAGCCGTTCTCGTAGCTGCTCCGTGTACGCTATTTTTCTATGTCCGAAGAAACAGCAGGTTTTTTGTTCTTCTGCCATCATCATACCCCTTAAAATAAAAAAGTGTGCGACCCTTCGCAGAGCCACACACAAAAAAACGCAGAGGCTATTCCGAAAAGTCACCACAACTTATTACCATATGCACAAGAGTACAAGGATAACGGAATAAGCATACGCTTTTTACATAGCGTACACCTTGTACTCGTTGTTATACATAATAAGAATAGGTATAATTTGGCATATTTAATTAAAGTAATAAATTGTGGTAACTATATTATACCACACACAGGGAGAATATTCAAGCAAAAAATAAAAGACTATACTGTAGTATTGAAAGAGGGTATAAAAATAAGACACCCGAAGGTGTCTTTAAATTGACGATATTCGACAAGTATGGTATAATATTTTTTGGATAGGAAGTCGCGTTGAGTTTTATCCAATTTGTAGACGTTAGGCGGTTGACCCTTTATCATCATAGAGGGTTTTCGTTTCTTTTTCCCTCGGAAAGGGGGAATGCCATGGTTACATATGAAGGCTTGTTTTTGTTTACGACCCTGATTGTTGGAATCGTTGGTCTTTGCTATACAATTTTTGGCAAAAAGAAATAACCGCCCAAGCGACCAAACTTAGCGGTTATATTCTTTTAATCACTATTTAGGGTCAATCGTCTGTTGACTTCCTATCTTTTTCTATTTGTATTATACCAAATTGCTTTACACTTGTCAATATCAATTTTGAAAACACTCAACGATGAGTATTTATTTTTATCTCTGAATTTTTCCTTTACAATTCATGATTTATTATATATATTTTTTTTAAAATTTACGTTTACATTCCTTGACGAGTCCGAAAACACGTATGCGTGAGACCTCGCTGCCCTCAAAGCGGCGTGGGGGATACATGGGATTTATGGAGTGCAGTTCTATAAAGTCGGGGCCGTAGACGACTTTTTTTATTACTCCGTTACATTCATCTATAAGCACAACCGCATATGAGCCGCTATCTACCGACGACTGCACACGCACAAGCGCATAGTCGCCCTCAATAAATATCGGATACATGCTGTCGCCCTTTACACGCATATACACGTATTCCTCATTATTATTTATATCATCAGCACCGACCGGCTCATAGCCTGTGGAATATTCGTCGAAGCTTTGAGCATGACATCCCATTCCTGCCGAAACCTCCGCAAGAACAGGTATGAGCACCGTTTTATCGTTTCCGGCATGAACAAATTCCGGCGGCATATCATTTTCGCCGTTTATTATAAATTCAACTGTGGTATTGAATATCTGCGCCATTTTCAAAAGTGTATCACGTTTAATATTTGTGACCGTTCCTTTTTCGTATTTCTGCACGGCGGCTTTTTGTATTCCCAAAAGCTCTCCGAGCGATTCCTGTGTAAGATTTTTATCAAGGCGCATATATTTTATTCTTTCGCCCATTGTCATGATTTGTTCACTGCCTTTCCGTTTTTTTATACAGTAAGTATCTTAATAATACTATATTTTTTGCAAAAATGCAAGTATTTTTTAGAAAAAGTATCTAAAAAATAAACTTTTTCTTGACAAACAAACGTTCGCATGGTATAATATGGGTATCTTAACAAGATATGCGTATTAAAAACGCAGATTTGTGCGCACATAAGAAATTTTTTTAAATTCAAAATATCTTATAAAGATACTAAGGAGGTAGTATGGTTTATTCCAACAAAGACCCGCAAGGAGTGATTGCTATGGAGCTTCACAGAACAGACAATTACGGTAATTGCGGTGATTACTATGACGAGGACATCAGAGAATGTCCTGTCTGCGGTGCTTTGTATCCCGAAAAATTCTATATTAATGACGATGAGGACTGTATCGGATGCGATTTTTGTATTCATGCAGTTGATGAGTTGTATTAACGGAGCAGCATATGGCACAGCGCAGAAAAGCAACCCAGAATGAAGTTTTAAAATTCTATACGGATTTACTTCGCATGGAGGGCGGTGCAAAGCTTTCGGAGGCTATTAAGGCGGCTGAGTTTTTTGTGAAATATTACGGGATGCTTGATAAAGAGGGGGCGGATGAGTCAAAGCGTGTTGTTATTGTTGACGATGTACCGAAGTGTGAGGAGCAAGGGCGATGATTGATGTGACTTTTCTTCGGCAAAATATTTCTCCTGCCTTTTATCAGGTTCATGACGCAATTGTTAACGGCAGATATACTCACTACAAATTATGCGGCGGCAGAGGCAGTACAAAATCAAGTTTTATAAGTATTGAAATTATATTCGGTATAATGCGCAATGAAAATACCAATGCCGTTGTGATAAGAAAAGTGGGGACATATCTCAAGGACAGCGTTTTTTCGCAGCTGGAGTGGGCGATTGATACTCTGGGTGTGAATGAAATGTGGCAGTTAAAATCAAGTCCGCTTGAAATGGTCTACCTTCCTACGGGACAGAAAATTCTGTTTCGGGGAGCTGATGAACCCAAAAAGCTTAAATCAACCAAGGTCTCTAAAGGATATATTCGTTATATCTGGTATGAGGAACTGGACGAGTTTAACGGGCCTGAGGAAATACGTACAATTAATCAGTCGCTTATGCGAGGCGGTGAGAAGTTCGATGTATTTTATTCCTTTAACCCGCCCAAAAGTATAAGCAGCTGGGTTAACATGGAAGAAAAAATGTCGGGGCCTGATACGCTTATCCACAAAAGCACTTATCTGGATGTTCCCAGAGACTGGATAGGCGAGCAGTTTATTCTTGAGGCGGAGCACATAAAAAAGGTTCAGCCTGAGGTTTATGAGCATGAATATTTAGGTAAGGTGACCGGAAGCGGCGGTGAGGTTTTCAGAAATCTTAACATAAGATGTATAAGTGATGAGGAAATTGCGGCGTTTGATAAAATACGGCGAGGCATAGATTTCGGATATGCGGCAGACCCGTTTGTATACATTGCCTGCAATTTTGACGCATCGAGAAAGCGATTATACATTTTCGGTGAAATTTTCAAAGCGGGACTTTCAAATTCGGCGGCTGTTACGATGATAAATGAGCTTGACCGTTACAAAACTCTTATTATCTGCGACAGCGCCGAACCGAAAAGCATAAATGAAATGCGTCAGCACGGCTTGAACGTAAAGGGCGCAAAAAAAGGTCCCGACAGCGTGGAGTACGGTATTAAATTTCTCCAGAGTCTGGAGGAAATTGTAATTGACAATATACGCTGTCCCAATGCGGCAAGAGAATTTTCACAGTATGAGATTGAGTGCGATATGAACGGGAATTTTTCGGCACACTATCCCGACAGGAATAATCACACCATTGACGCCGTGCGTTATGCTCTTGAGCAGGATACGGCAGGAAAAAAAGCAAAAATTATAAAAAGGAGTACGTTATGGTCATAGATGAAGATTTAATTAAGGACGGTATAACGGGCGAGATTATCTGCGAACTGATTGCAAGGCATGAGGCAGGCAACACAAGGCTTAAGCGTCTGATGGATTATTATCTGGGAAGACATGAAATTCTCGGACGTGAAAGAACCAACGACAAAATTGCAAACAACAGAATAATATGCAACCATGCAAAATATATTGTTGATATGATTAAAAGTTATCTTGTGGGAAATCCTGTTTCATACGCATGCTCGGATATTTATGACATCAGTGCGCTGAAAAACTGCTACACTGACCAGGATATTGAAAGCATTGACGGTGCAATTGAAAAGGAAATGAGCATTTACGGCAAGGCGTATGAGTTGGTATACGTTGATGAAAACTCACAGCCTAAAAGTACGATGCTCAGTCCGATGAATACTTTTATTGTATACGAGTGCCGTGTGGGTGAAGTGCCCATGTTCGGTGTCCACTATTACAAAAAGTATGATATTCGAGGAGAGGTGTGCGGTGTGTGCTGTATTGTATGCGACAAGCACACAATTTACACCTTTGAAAGTGATGCAGATTCTTTTACCAACCTGAAGCTCAGCGGTACAGCTTTGCATTATTTCGGTGAAGTACCGTTTATCGAGTACAGAAACAACGAGGAGGAGCAGGGCGATTTTGAACAGCTGATTTCACTTATTGACGCTTATAATCTGCTTATGAGTGACAGAGTAAATGACAAGGAGCAGTTTGTTGATTCATTCCTTTTCCTTACGGGAATTGAGCTTGATGGCGAGCAGGCAAAGAAGCTTCGTGCTGAGCGTATTCTCATGGGTTATGAGGGTGCAACGGCAGAGTATTTGTCGAAGGTGATGTCGGAAAACGATATTCAGGTTCTGCAAAATAACATCCGTCAGGATATTCACAGATTTTCCATGGTTCCCGATCTTAGCGAGGAAAACTTCGGAAACAATCTTTCGGGTGTGGCAATCAAGTACAGACTTATGGGCTTTGAACAGCATGTGAGAAACAAGGAACGGTATTTTGCAAAGGCTTTGAAAAAGCGTTTTGTACTTTACAATAATTTTCTGTCCCTTAAGGGCAGTATGGGATTTGTTCCTGTTCATGCTGTGGAAATTATTTTCACACGCAACATGCCTATAAATGAGCTTGAAACCTCACAGATGATTAAAAATCTGCATGGCATTGCAAGCAGTGAGACTCTGCTTGCCCAGCTTCCGTTTGTTAATGACCCGCAGGAAGAGGCTCTTGCGGCAGATAAGGAATTTGAAAAACGGGATACAGAATAAGTTTTTAAAAACCGGTTTTATGTGCAATGACGATTGCACAAAAGAGTATATATCCGTTATCCGCAAGGATAAGGAGAGTAAACAGGGTCTGAGTGGATTTTTCAGACTAAAACTTTGTGCCTAAGGCACGGAAAGGAATAATTGTAAAATGATGAACAAAAACAACTTAAAAGAACAAAAGCATGAGGGACAGGAAAAGGTCTATACTCAGGAAGAGTTTGAAAAGAAATTAAGTCAGATGAAGGCGCAGTGGGAAAAGGAAAACGAAGAAAAAATCCTCTCTGAACGTGACGATGCGGCAAAAATGGCTACCATGAGCGCTGACGAAAGAGCACGTGCGGAAATGGAAAAGCGCCAGAAAGCATTTGACGCTGAAAGAAGTCAGTATATGCTTGAAAAAATGGAGTTTGAGGCAGGCAAGGAGCTTGCAAAGCATAATTTGCCTTTGTCCTTTGCGAAGCTTTTATCGGGAAATGACATTGACGACACAATCTCAAACATCGACAACTTCAAGCAGGAATTTTTAAAGGCTGTTGAGGCGGCTCTGGCTGAAAGACTAAAGGGTGCAACTCCCAAAACAGGCAATGCTCCCGCCGCTGAATATGACCCGTTTTTGTCGGGCTTCGGTCTTTAATTTATTTTAACACAGAAAGGAAATGAGATATTATGGCAATAAATTACGCAAGCAAATATTCACAGAAAATTGACGAAAGATTTTCAAGAGAGGCACTTACAGGTGCGGCAATTAACAACGATTATGATTTCGTGGGAACAAAAACAGTTAATGTCTACAGCGTTCCTACAGCGCAGATGAATGACTATGTAAGAACAGGTTCAAACCGTTACGGTACTCCCGAAGAGCTTGAAAACACAGTTCAGGAGCTTACGTTGTCGCAGGACAGAAGCTTTACGTTCACAATTGACAGAGGTAATTTCACCGATACTCAGATGTCAAATGCTGCCGGTGCGGCTTTGCAGAGACAGTTAAGAGAGGTTGTTATTCCCGAAATTGATACATACAGATTCGACAAGATTGTTGACAATGCAGGTACAACAATTACGGGCGAAATCACATCAGACAATGCATACGATGCATTCCTTGACGCTACAAGTGCACTTATCGACAACAAGGTGCCTCAGTCAGGATGTGCGGCATTTGTGTCAAGTGCGTTCTATAAGTGCATAAAAGAGGATGCAAGCTTCATCAAGAACGGCGATATGTCTCAGGAAATGCTTATCAAAGGTCAGGTGGGTACTGTTGACGGTATTCCCGTTATTGCAATTCCGAAGTCATATCTTCCCGAAGGCGTGAACTTTATCATTACTCACAAGAGTGCTACAACTGCACCCGTTAAGCTTTCGGAATACAAAATCCACGACAATCCTCCCGGTGTGAACGGCTGGCTTGTTGAGGGCAGAGTATATTACGACGCATTCGTTCTTAACAACAAGAAGAACGCTATATATGTACACAAAACAGCTGAATAATATATAAAATATTTTGTATAGGCAGGTGATTGTTACGGAGAGATATATGTCAGGGATTCTTGCAGATACAAAGCGTCTTCTGAACATCGAGGATGAGACGCAAGACGAACTTTTAGCGTATATAATTGAAGATACGGTAAACATGATTATGGCACACTGCCGTTTAAAAATGCTCCCTTATCAGCTTTACGGACTCGTACCGCAGATTGCAGTCAGCGTTTACAGAAGCTCTCAAAAGGGCAATGTTTCGGCAATCTGGGAAGGGGACAGAAAAATCGAGTACCGTATGGAGGATGTTCTGGCGGATTATTCCGCCAGACTCTCTCCCTTCATAAACAGAAAGGGTACTCTTCCCTCGGAGGTGAGTCTTAGTGAGTGATGGATTTTCGGTATTTTATGACACTAAGGCGGAAATTTTTAAAGGTATCGACGAATACGACAACAAGTTTGAAGCAAAAAAAACAATTTACGGAGATTTTCAGCCTTTATCGGGAAAGCTTGAGGATTGTGAGTATGGCTTCAGAGCTGTAAGCAGTGCAAGCTTATATTGCACAGACACTGATGCTTGGGAAATCGGCATCGGTGATTATGCCCAGGTTGACGGCAAAAGATACCGTGTGGAGCATGTGGAGTGCCGAAAGCTTGGTGCAAAAATTCTTCTTAAGGAAATGCTGCCATAGCTGTCAGGCGCAGGAGGGTTTATGCCGTATCATTCGGAAAGGAATAATATAGTATGTTTTCATTGAAGGGAAAAGACGATGTGAGCCGTGCTCTTTATCGGGTTATAGAAAAGTCAGCCGAGGGTATGAGCGAGGCGGTGACGGGCATAGAAAGTGATATTGGCTCTGCTGTATACGGTGCTGATAAATACATTGCATCGGACGGCATTATAATTAGCGATGAAATCCTCAAAAAAGAGTTCGGAAGCGAGGATAACCCTCCTTCGCCTGTGCTTGAGGCGGCTCTGGAAGAAAATGCGTACGAGTCGCAAAAAAGATTAGAGGAGATATTTTTAAGAAAAATGGAGGAACGTTGATGGTAAATACAGCGGCAAGAAAAGCTCTTTCCAAAGTGGGATGCAGTGTTGCGTTTCAGTATCCCAAACACTTTTTAAATCTTCCTGTAATCAGCTTTTACACGGTCAGGGAACAAGGCTCGCTCTCCTGTGATAATGAGGAGGCTTTCAGGGACGGTACTATTGCTGTTGACGTATGGGCAAAAACACCTGCGGAATGTGCAAATATTGCCGTCCGTGCATCAGCCGCCCTGATTGATGACGGCTGGATGAGGATTTTTGAAATGGATGTTCCGTGCGGAAGCGGCGATGTATATCACAGAACATTAAGATTTATTAAATCATTTGATATGAATAGTCAGGAGGAATAATTATGAATAAAAAACCATTACCTACAATCGGTGTGGACAAGTATACCTTTTTCAAGGTACTTTCAGACGATGAAACAGGTACAACATATGATGAAGCATATTCTTTAAAAGGTATTGTGGAGATTTCACCCACAGACAGCGGCGGCGAGGATGTGTTTGACGCTGATAACGGAGCGTATGAGGTGGAAACCTATCTTGAAAAGATAGGGCATGAAATTGAAAATGCAGATATTCCGCCCGAGGTTGACGCAATGTGGCGTGGTGTCGAGAGAACCAACGGTGCAGTTGTTGTTTCAAAGTCGGTGGCAAGAGAGTATTTCGGCGTTGCGTGGAGAATACTTAAATCCGACGGTACATACAGATACGTCAAGTATTTTAAGGGTTCATACAGCTTTGCATCAAATGTCGGCGGTAAAACAAAGCCGTCATCAGGTGCTGCCGGAAAACAGACTGCAAAGGCTACATTCACAGCCGTGCACAGAGATTATGACGATAATATATACATGTATGTGGATCAGGCGGATATTGAAAACAACGAAAGCTTTGCTTCTGTTGCAGAGTTTGAAGAAAAGTGGTTTTCAGATATGTCTACTCTGATTGAAATGTAAGGAGGAAGTTTTATGCAGCATACAGTTACTTTTGTACAGGACAATAAAAAATATGTTTCAAAGCCGTTCGATTTTGAGGCTATGTGCATCATCAATGATGTGCACAACAGCTCAGTAAAACGCGGACCGCTTAATATCTGCCGTCAGGCTCTTGATTACATGTTCGAGGGCACAGAGGCAACTCAGGATATAATTGACGCAATGGACGTTAAAGAAAGAACACGTCTTTGTATTGAATTATGGGGATTTTATGCGGAGGCATTATCCTCAAAAAACTAAAGCCGTCAGGCGGAGAGGGTGTACCGTTAAGAAGTCTTTACGGAGCGCTTTTTAAGGGTTGCCGTATCCTGCCTGACGAGCTTGGAAGGCAAAATCCGTTTGTTCTGTTTGATATGCTGCAGCAGCTTTCGCAGGATGATAATGATGACCGCTCACAGATGAGCGGTCATCTGAGAATGTTTTACGGAGAATAATACGAAGGCAGGTGAAATGTATGACAGAAATGACAGGACTTACGATAGTTATTGACGGCGATATAAGCGGTTTGACAGATGCCATAGAGGATGCGCAGAAAAAAATCAATGATTTGTCGAAATATACTGATGTGGGATTTGCCGGCGGTGTTTATTCAAAGGCGAAAAAGCGTTTTAACCACTGGGCAAATTCAGGGCAAAGCAGTATTGATGAACAGATTAAATGGTGGGAAAAGGCTCGTGACTACTATTACTATGACCCGAGTGTATGGTGGGAGTCTCAGGAGAGGATTTATGATTTAAACCGCAGCAAGGTTTCGGGATTTAACAATATCGCCGATGATTACATAAGGGACAGTAAATACTTTACAAGCAGTGACGAGGCAATAAATACATTTAAGGAAATTTCGGGTCTTAACTGGATATTTGCAGACAAGGGAGTAATCGACTGGGATGAATACGACGAAAGAGTTTCAGCGCTTGGCGAGGAAATGTACCGTGGCAGAATTGCACAGTCCGAAAAATGGCTCTCTGAACAGGAAAAATATCATGCATTATCGGTAGAGGACTACATCGACGGACTTTTGCGCATGGAGCAGTACACAGAGGAGTATTTTAATGCGGGTCTGATTGATTATGAATTATATGTTGAGGGCAAGCGCCACATCAACGACGAAATTTTTGCAAAGAGAAACGAAATTTACAAGGCTTGGGAAAGCAGTGCTTCCAACTGGAAGGAAATGCGTGATACCTACGGCGACTGGGAGGAATACGGCGACAGTGTCGTGCTGTTTTATCAGCGGTGCATAGAGCGTGTAGGTGAGATGTATCGGGAAGGCAATATATCGTGGCAGACATATATGGATGATACGATGAATTATCAGATGCGTTTATTCGAGGCGCAGTCTGCACGCATAGAGGGGATATTTTCGGATATGTCATCTTATATTACAAAGCTTCAGAATCAATACCGCATTGAGGAAGAAACCTTAAAGG
Source organism: Clostridia bacterium (assembly GCA_036310525.1). Classification (GTDB taxonomy): domain Bacteria; phylum Bacillota; class Clostridia; order UBA1381; family UBA1381; genus UBA4716. The sequence continues at coordinate 4,675 of JAXJRQ010000044.1, read as the reverse complement.
ATACATGGGACAGTGCGGACCGTAATGAACGTCTTGGTGAGCTTAGCCATGAAATTCTGATATACCGTGGAGCAGTTACCGAAAAGGGTAAGGATAAATATGAGAGTCTGCTGGATGAGCAAAAGCGCTTGAAGCGTGAAGAAGAAATGTACGAGCTGCAGAAAACGCATAATAACACAATATCCAACTTGCAGAAGCAGTACGAGCGCATGGAAAACAACAAAAACAACATACTTCGTATGATACGCAATACAGAGCTTGATTTATCCGATATTACGGACAAAATAGGTGTTAATCTGACGCTGTTCGGAGGCAGGTCGGAGCAGCTTATGTATTCGCTTATTTCCGAGGTGAGAAGTGCAGGCAGAAATGCCGCAAGGGCAAATTCTTATTCGGACAACAGGGTAGTTAATATCAGTGCGCAGTATCCGAGCGGTATTTTACCGAGTATTTCGCATATTCTTACCGGTCTTGGAAACGTAATGACAAAGGGGTGATTTTATGAGAATGGGTTTTACTTTTAATGGCAGACATTCGGGCGAGTTCGGGATAACGATGAAAACAGCGTCAAGACCTGTTCAGCCTGAAGTAAAGGGCTATAAATATGATTCACCGCTTATGGACGGTATGTATGATTTTTCAACGGCAAATGGCTTTGGCAGAGCTTTTTATAAAAATCGTCTGTTTGTGCTTAATTTAATGCTGTTCGCCGATAATATTTCCGAGCTGCAGCAAAAAATATCCGCAGTTTCACTGTGGCTTTGCGGAAGCGGTGAGTTGATTTTTGACGATATGCCGCTGATTAAGTGGCGTGCGTGTGTTATGAACGGTATTGATTATGCTCCCGAAAGAAAAGGGAAAAAGGCAATCCTTTCGGTGACTTTTGACGTTGAACCGTTTTCATATGCAGTTTTTATGCCTGAAAATGTTATTTTAATCGAAGATGAAATTCCGGTTTGTGCGCCCGTTTTACTTGATATGGGTGATGTTTTCGTATATACGGTAAATCCGGAGTCTGATTCGCTGCCGGTGCTTGAGATTATTAATACCGGAACATGGTATGTTTCGCCGAAATTCAGCATGAATGTGTCCGGATGCGGCGGTGTAAGTATAAGCTGCGGCGGAAAGAAGCTGACGGTAATCGGCGATCATGGTGCGGGTGAGAGCTTTGATGTGGTGATTGATTTTAAGAATAAAACCGTCACTTACACAAACGGCAGAGATATTACCTGTAATGCAGAGGGCGAATTTTTTGAGCTGATGCCTGGCGTTAATGAGGTGACGGTTGAAACCATATGGGACGAAGGTGCAGAGGCTCAGGCATATAATCTAAATGTAGAATATGAGCCGAAATATATGTATGATTTTGATTATACAGTATGGGAGGGTTTTTGCAATGCTTAGACTTTTTCCATATAATGCAGTGTCATTTAAAAACGGACAGATTGCTTTTCTGGAGGACGCTGTTAATGTCAAAACCTCATGGGAAATTAACGGTGAATATATGCTCGATTTTGAATATCCTTACACGGAAAAGAGCGAAGAAATTAAAGAAAACCGTATTGTGGTGTGTGAAGGTCAGGCGTATCGGATAATGCGTGTGGCGCATGAGGATGACGGCACTTCTCTTATGCGGGTTAATTGTCTGCACGTTTTCTGTGCCGATGCAAGAGGTGTACATATACAGAACTTCGGCGGAACAAAGGATACTATCGGCGCAAATCCGTACAAGATAATGGAGCTTGCATTTTCGGGAACGAGATTTAGCCTGTTTTCCGAAAGTGAACTCGAAGCACTCGGTATGAATGCCTTGGGTGCGGACGGGTTTTTGATTGATTTTGAGTCGGTTGATAAAACCAACCCGTATGATATAGTTCAGCAGATTATCATAAACAGCGGAAAGGGCGAAATATATATTGATAATTACAAGGTTGCACTCGTTGAGAAAATCGGTACGGACAAGGGCGTTAAGCTAGAAATTTCAAAAAATCTGCAAAACGTCACAATAGAGCGTGATATAACTAATATGGTTACAAGGCTTTATCCGTACGGCAAGGATGATGCACACATCGGCAGTGTAAATAATAATATACAATATATAGACAGTCTTAATGCAGGCTTATACGGCGTGCGTGAGGGATACCGTGATTACAGCGATTATTCGGAGCCGTCGGATATTCTTGCGCATGCACAGTGGGAATTTGACCCTGATAATGAGGAGCGTATTGATGTGCCCGAGATTAATATTTCGGGTGAGTTTATAGACCTTTCAAAGCTTAGTGACGGCGATTTATACAGTATTTCGCTCGGCGATAAAATTACCGTTATTGACAAGGGTAATCACATCAGCGAGCGCATTATCCGTCTGGAGCGGTATCCGTTTGAACCGAATGCAACCAATATTTCCATTGGAAGAGTGAAAAAGGATTTGTTTTTCTATTTAAAACAAATGGGACTTACCACAAAGCGCAGTAATAAAATTTCCACTTCAAACGGTAAGGTGAGTGCTAAGTCCATAGCGGGTACAGTTAATGCGGCAAGTGCGCAAACTGCCGCAAATTCAAACAGGGTTACGTCGTCAAGCGGCAGTGCGACCGCTTCGGTTTATGATGCTATGATTGAAGTTAAAAACGGAAGCTATATCAAATGCAGAATAGGCAACAGCGGCGGTAAGTTCGTTTTTGATGTATACGACAACAAAAGCGTTCCCGAAAAAGCATTGTGTATTGCCGACGGCGGTCTGTCGGTTGTGGCGGACAGTATAGAAATCGGCGGTATGGTGCTTAGTGTTAAGGATAACGGGTTATATGTTAACGATAAAAAAATACTTACGTCAGAGTAAAGGAGATTGCGATGGAAATTAATAAGAATTACAACGGAAAAACACAGCTCAAAGACTGGTGGGAAATAGTGAAAGGGAATTTTGATGCGGTTGAAACGGAGATTAATTCTATGAGTAATAGAATAAGAAATAACGCCCTTAATATAACATCACTTGAAATTGCTGTTTCCGATATTGAGGCAGGCATGGGAAAAATGGGAACCCTTCAGACAAATGAAAAAGACTCACTTGTGGGCGCAATTAATGAGCTGTACAATATGATAGTATCCGCACAAGAGGGCGGTGAATAAGCTGGAGAATATTATAATTGCTTTTTTGTCATTGCTGGGTACGGGTATCGGTTCGCTAGGCGGTATACTGGCGGCAAACAGACTTACCGACTACAGAATTCGTCAGCTTGAAGAAAAGGTTGAAAAGCATAACAGTATAATTGAACGTGTATTCAGGCTTGAAAAGCATGAGGCTGTTATCGAAGAGGAAATAAAGGTCGCAAATCACCGTATAGGTGATCTGGAAAGAAAGTTGGAATAATTGCAGAAAGGATAATGTGGTATGAATATTGACTGGAAAGCAAGACTTAAAAACCCCGTATTTTATATACAGATGCTGCTTGCCATTATGACGCCGGTGCTGGCGTATATGGGAAAAACAGCTCAGGATATTACCAGCTGGGCTCTGCTTGGTGCAGTGATGCTTGAGGCGGTTAAAAATCCGTACATACTTGCTTTGGTTGCCGTCAGCGTGTGGAATGCAATAAATGACCCGACAACTAAGGGTATGGGCGACGGCATACCTTTGAGTGCAAGTAAAAAGCATATTGCGGAGGATTATTTTAATGGAGATAAATAACAGTATTTTATGTCATAAGAGTAATTACACCGAAGGAAGAAGTTCAAGTTCCGTGGAGTATATTGTTATTCATTATACGGCAAATAACGGTGATACCGCAAGAAATAACTGCGTATATTTCAGCGGTGCGTCACGTGGCGCTTCAGCACATTATTTTGTGGGTGATGACGGCGTGTATCAGAGTGTTATGGACGAAGATACCGCATGGCACTGTGGCGGAACTACTGTTTACAAGCATCCGTATTGCCGTAACCGTAACAGCATAGGAATTGAAATGTGCAGCAGAAAAAATGAAAACGGCGAGTACTACATCAAAGACAACATTGTTGACCTTGCCGTTACGCTTACAAAACAGCTTATGACAAAATACGGCATAAGCGCCGATAATGTAATCAGGCATTATGATGTATGGAATAAGCAGTGTCCGGAGCCGTTTGTGCGTGAGCCTCAGTTCTGGGCGGATTTTAAAAGCAGATTGGAGGATGATGCAGTGACTCGTGAAGAATATGATGCACTTGTGCGAAAGGTAAATGCTATCGACGAATCCTTGAGTAATTTATATAATATTGCGGATTCTGTTGTTGAGCGGCTTATGAATCTGGAAAATGCGCCTGTGTATAACTATATCGACGATAATATGCCCGAATGGGCAAGAGACGCCGTGCAGGCGGCGGTCGATAAAGAAATAATACTCGGCGAGGGCGACGGTCTCGGCTTGACATATGCTGATTTGCGCTCGATAGTGCGTGAATATCGTGCAGGGTTGTATAGTTAGTGATAAATAAGCAATCCGCTATGGTAGCGGATTGCTTATTTTGTTGTAAAATTGAAAAAATATTTTTTTCAATTTTTTTGAAAAAAGTGTTGACAAATCTTAATATGTGTGGTATTATATTACTCGTGGTTATCACAGGACATGTTAATATGCGTGATTAGCTCAGTTGGTAGAGCACCTGACTCTTAATCAGGGTGTCCAGGGTTCGA
>JAXJRQ010000043.1:0-5117 GCA_036310525.1 Clostridia bacterium | reverse complement strand
GCTGTCTCCTCTTTTCGACAGCTTTTATATATTACCACATCTTTTCTTTTTTGTCAATACCTTTTTTAAAACTTTTTTTAGTTTTTTTCAAACTTTTTATTTCTAAGCCGTTTGGGGTATCTCCTCTGTGGCAACTTCGTTAGTTTAGCATACTTTTTTGCCTTTGTCAACTACTTTTTTGCCTTATTTTTCGCTTTTGTGCAAAAGTCTGTTACTTGCAACATATTATAGCGTCTTTACTGTGCAATTTAAACATTTATGTGTACTGAGAACGTAAAGATGATATTACCTGCTTTTCAATTCTTGATACCTGCACCTGCGATACACCGATAATTTTTGCGATTTCAGACTGAGTTTTTCCTCTATAATATCTTAATATTATTACTTTCCTCTCACGCGGATTTAATCCCTTTAAGATATTATCTGCCATCACCCTATTAATTATACCATCTTCGTCCTCATCACTCGCCATAGTATCAAGAAGATTAATTTCCTTATTACTGTTATCATAAATACTTTCATATATAGAAGAAGGAGGAGTAGCCGCCTCAAACGCATTTGCCATCAACTGTGCATCAATATCACAAAACTCTGATATTTCTTTTATAGTAGGTTCTCTGTTTAACTTCTTTCTTAGTTCCTCTTCCGCACGCCACCCTTTCATAGCTGTTTCTTTTAGCGTACGACTTATTTTAACAGCGCCGTCATCACGTATATGTCTTTTTATTTCTCCTGCAATAACCGGAACGGCATATGTTGAAAATTTCACATCAAAGCTTGTATCAAATTTTTTAACTGCCTTTATAAGACCTATTGCTCCAATCTGAACGAGATCCTCTAAATCGTACCCACGCCCTGTATAACGTTTCACAATGCTGTATACAAGTCCCATATTATTTTCCACCAGCTCATTCTGCGCCTCATTATCCCCCTCTCCGGCACGTTTAATCAAAGCTGCATTATCGTTCACATTCACACCTGCTCTATTCTCTTAGACATCCTGATAACTGTTCCCTCGCCGACCTTACTTTTCACAATCACCTCGTCCATAAAGGTTTCCATAATAGTAAATCCCATTCCCGAACGTTCCATTTCCGGCTTACCGGTATACAACGGCTCACGAGCCTTATCAATATCCTCTATTCCATTTCCACTGTCCGAAATAACAAATTCAATTTCATTATCTTTTATGTAACCTTCCATTATAACTGTTCCGCTTTCTTCATTATAACCATGAATTATAGCATTGGTTACCGCCTCTGAAACAGCAGTCTTAATTTCGGAAAGTTCATCAAGAGTCGGGTCAAGCTCAAGTATAAATGCCGCCGCAACATTTCTGGCAAACCTCTCATTATCTGAATTAGCCGGAAATTCAACTTTCATACTGTTATTCATAATGACACCTCCATTAAACCATATTCAAGATTTTTAGCCGTTGTGACAAAATCACCCACACCCGACATATCAATAATCCGTCGCACGCTGTCTGATAAACCATATATAATCACCTTGCCGCCAAGTGCCCTGACTATTTTATACCTGCCCATAATAAGTCCTATCCCCGATGAATCCATAAAAGACACCCTCGAAAAATCAAACGCTATATTTACAGCTCCCGTACGATTTAATTCCCGATCAATTCTTTCACGTAGATTTTCTGCGCTGTGGTGGTCAAGATCACCATCAAGCGACGCCACAAGTGTTCTGTATTTTCCTGCTATTGATAATTTCATTTTATATCTCCTTTCTGCAAATTTGAATTGCTTATTTTATAGATACTTTTCAAAAAATTATTTTCCCTTTATCAAAAAACAGGAGCTTTTGTCAAATTTAAAGCTATAATGTAAAAAAGGATGCAAGCTGCATCCTTTTTTACATTATTCTACTAATTCTCCGATAATACGATGTTCTACAATAACATCTTCATCGTTACCTTGATTTATTACGTAATCCGCCACATATTTTGCAATACACATGCGGTCAAACGCAACTGTCAACAGCGGTATACCAAACTTTTCAGTATCAGGAATACAATCAAATCCTGCTACATTACCTTTATCTGCAATTCCCGAAAAAAGAACTTTAAGTGCATAATAATCAGTCGAAGCAATTATCATGTCATGCTTTTTAACAGTTTTTCTGAGAATGTCTTCATCCGTAACAACTGTGTATGAAACATTACTATGTTTTTGGGCAGCACTTTCAAAACCGAGATAACGCTGTTTCTGAGAATAATTATTGCAGTCGGTATATTGCAATGATGGCGAAAAATATATAAGTTTATTTTTCTTTCCAGCAATAATCTTTTCCGTCAAATCATGCATTGCCGAAAAATCGTTCACACCAATATATTTTACACCTTCAACCCGATTTCCCAATGTAACAACAGGAATTTTCCATGAATGCAGGTATTTCGCAAATTCACTTCCGCCGTTTACCGGACATATAATTATAGCTTCCACACCTGCATTATATACCGTTTCAATACATTCACGTTCCGTTTTCTTATCCTTGTTTGAAAACATCACCAGTGAATAATATCCGTATTTCCGAAATTCCGTTTCCAACTCAACAATCAACTCAGCAAAATAACTGTTATACAGATCAAACACAATAATACCCACAAGCTTATTTGCATCGCATTTATTGGGTCTGTAACCGTATTCCTTTGCAACAGACAAAATATGCTCTTTTGTTTTTTCACTCACACCCGGTCTGTTATGCAAGGCACGGTCAACCGTCCCCTGCGAGACATTACACATACGTGCAAGCTGTGCAGTAGAAATTTTATTACTTTTCATAACAGTCCATTTTGCCTTTCTGAAAATTATATTATTGATATGAAGTCGGTTATCTTTGTTTTTTCAAAAGTAATTATTCCGTCCTGTGCTTCAAATGGCAATTCTATACCGTCAATAACAAGCTTTGTTACTTCATTCATATATGGCAAATCAATTCTTTTAAGTTCCACACTTCCGTCTATAATATTAATGGTTGTTTCCTTACTATTAATACACACATTACCCCAGCCGGTTCCAAGACTCCATATACATCTGAAATTATCCGTATCTTCTATCGGGTTAAAGCCCATTCTGTTATTGGGTAAGTCAAATATAAAACCGCTGATAATCGGAAGCAATGCATAGCTCGCCATCGCACGTACATAATTGCTTCCACATTCAATTTCATTCCACGGGTTACGTTTTTTACCGTCATAACGATCCCTTATGGCTTTCACTACCTTTATTCCATCGTCCTTAAAACCTTCGCTCATTAACATTCCCGCAAACTGATATTCAAATCCGGTCATACATTCTTCGCAATAAGTAATAGGAATTCTTGGTTTATATGTCCCTTTCGGAAAATCGCACATGATTGTACCTGCTTCATCATTTAAAGCAAATATACGCCAAAGATTTGCAATTCCACGCATCGAAGGCTTGAAATTATTCTTCATCATACTTGAAAGAGCAGTATTAATTTGTTCCTTATCAAAAAGCTCACCCAGTCCGCATATATTAGCGTGCCACTGTCCCGTCAACTGATCAATTGAACTTCCTTCACCGACCTGATATTTGATTTCGCCCGTTTCTTCGTTCCAGTATTTTTCCGAGCATCCGTAATGGTCTATAATTGATTTATCCGTCAAATTTACTTTCTGAATAAAATAACTGCCGTTAAAGAGATTTTCTTTTGTCCACTTTTTGCCCTTTTCAAAAATCTCAATATATTCTTTAGCTTCTGCATCATATCCGAGATATTGCGCCATTTCAGAAGCCGCTTTTAATGCAGCAAGGTAGAAGCCCTGAAGCCACGAGGATGGTCCGAACATCTCAATATCAAGAGTATGGTGCTGTCTGCCCTCAAGCACGCCGTCCTTATCTTTGTCCCATTCATGGCTGTTAGCGTCACTCCATGCGTATTCAAGCATTTTCTTGACTGTAGGCCATACACTTCTGAGCCACTCATCATCGCCAGAAATCTTCCATTCACGATATGTCTTTATAACACACCCCATCTGACCATCAACACACGAACTGCTTTCAAGACTCGTTCCTTGTGGTTGCATACTTCCAAGAGGAAGCTGCAGACGGAAAATAGTACCGCCATCATCGTATGTTGCGTGCTTAAACTCAAGGTCTCTTATTGAACGTTCAAGATCAGGGAAAAGGAAACACATTGCATACGCATAGTTGTATACATGCTGACATGTTCCCTCGCATGAACCCGATTTTTCATGCACGCCTTCAAATCCGTAAAACTCACCATTTTCAAGTCTGAAAACAGTTGATGACTTCAACACCGATATAGTTCCCGATATTGCGTCCTTTATAACATCATCAACTGTACTTGCAAACAGCTCGTCTTTAAATGCCTTTGTTTTTGCATAAAACTCATCCCAGTTATTAAGAGAATAAACACCCGATTCAACCGAATCCTCAAAAATAGTAGCATAATAATTTTTCCAGCTTGTCTGGTCTGCCTCTTTGCCGTCTATGGTCGCCCAATAATTGTACTGATTGGGTATATTCCATGAAATAACAAATCGCATATCTGTTTTTTCACCAGGTAAAAGCTTGGCTACCTTAGACAAAACACAGTGATCGTTTGTATAGCTTTCCGCCGGAAAATCTGTATCAATTACTTCATTCTCATCCGTTCCGTATGTACGGTTCATAAATTTATCACTGTATACAAACTCATTCCAGTATGTAGAAAGACCATCTTTCCATATACCTCTATACCAATATTTTTGTATACTTTCGGGTTCGATACAAGAAAGTGACAAATCGCCGTACTCAACATCATTTTTACTTACCCCGGCATTTATAAGCTTTATAGATGTAACATTTCCATTTTGAATACTGATACTCTTTGAAAGCGAATACGGATTTGCCAATACAAAAGCACATTTAAAATCCACTTCACAATCATCATTATTTTCATATGTTATCTGAAAAAACGCCGCAGGAATAGAAGAATTTTTACTGTCAAGCGGAATAAACGGATTAAATGCCGTAAGCACTACCGTGCCCGGAAAATCATCGTCAGTAAATTTCAGCTGTGCAATTGGAAATTCGCCGTTAAATTCACAGTTCTTAAAATGCGGCAGACCT
>JAXJRQ010000042.1:0-32767 GCA_036310525.1 Clostridia bacterium | reverse complement strand
CAAATATTTCGATTACCTTCATTTTTTTCTCCCGTCCGTGTAGTAACGTGACAGCGGGACAGTTCTGTGACAGAGGGACGGTTCTATTGACACAAGTCTGTGTCAATAGAACCGTCCCCTTGTCACACGTCCTTCTGTCACAGTCCTTGCTGTCACACACTTATTTTTATATATTATTTAATATAAGATGCGGTATTATCAATGCTTTCCTGCACATCCACCCTGAAGCACCACGGTGCAAGAATATCGCAGATATATTTTGCTAAATTTTCCGCAGTGGGGTTAAAGTCAACAACATCATTTATAACCTTATGGTCAAATTTATCCTGAATTTCACGCTTAATATGCGTAAAGTCCATAACCATACCGTTTTTATCAAGAGTTTCGCTCCTGAGATATACGTCAATTATCCAGTTGTGACCGTGAAGATTGGTACACTTCGACTCATAATCAAGCGCAAGCTTATGCGCCGCACTGATTTCGAGACGTTTTTTTACTTCATACATATGCATACGCTCCTTTAATTATTTTTCGAGGACATATATTCGTCATAACCCCGTTTTCTCAAAAAGCATGAGGGACAGCTCTGACAGCCTTCACCCTTTATACCGTTATAGCAGGTGAGCGTTTCGTTATAAATAACATCCATCACGCCAAGCTCGTCCGCCAGCTGCCAGGTCTGTGCCTTGGTGAGCCACATAAGCGGAGTATGAATAACAAAATTATATTCCATTGCAAGATTAAGCGTAACATTAAGCGATTTAACAAATATGTCACGGCAATCGGGATAACCCGAAAAATCCGTTTCGCACACACCCGTCACAAGCTCTGTGATACCGTGAGTTTTGGCATAAATCGCCGCATAGCTTAAAAACAACAGGTTTCTGCCCTCAACAAATGAATTGGGCGGTGCATCATCGGGTTTTGTTTCCTCAACGGGAATATCGGTACGTGTAAGTGAATTTGCGGTAAGCTGATTGATAATCGGAGTTTCAATTACCTCAAAGGAAACGCCCTCCTTTTCGCAAATTGAGCGTGCACAATCAAGCTCTGCCTTATGACGCTGACCGTAGTCAAAGCCTACTGCATACACGTTTTCTTTACCGAATTGCTTAAACGCCCAGTACATACAGGTTGTGCTGTCCTGACCGCCGCTTAAAACAACAAGTGCCTTTTTCATAAATTTCCTCCGGATTTATACAAGCTGAGAAAACAGACGTTCCTCTGCTATTTTTTCGTATTTTGTGCCCTTTTCGCCATAGTTGGCAAAGGGATATATTGCTATTCCGCCTCTGGGCGTAAAAATACCTTTTACCTCAAGATACTTAGGCTCCATAAGCTTCACGAGGTCTTTCATAATAATATTAATACAGTCCTCGTGGAAATCACCCTGATTTCTGAAGCTGAACAGATACAGCTTCAATGACTTTGACTCCACCATTTTCACGTTCGGAATATAGTTGATTTTGATTTTCGCAAAATCAGGCTGACCCGTAATCGGGCAAAGCGATGTAAATTCAGGGCAGTCAAATGTAACCATGTATTCATTTTCGGGATGTTTATTGATAAAGGTTTCAAGCACTTCGGGACTGTATGTATCTGCATAAACAGTCTTTTTGTTTCCTAAAAGTGATAGACCTTTTTTTTCTTCTTCATTTCTTGGCATAAATTTTCTCCTTATTCCATAAGCCACTTCAGCTTTTGTTCTGTGGCATGTTCCATTATTTTTTCAAGCTCGTCACGGTCGGCATTATCAACCGCCGTTTTAATCTTTTCAAGGCTGTGTATCATTTCATCTATACGCTTTGACAGATGCTCCTTGTTCTCAGCAAAAAGCTCACTCCACATCTGCGCATTTATAACCGCAACTCTGGTACAGTCTCTTAAGCTTCCCGCACTGAACGAAGCACTTCTTTCAATCATCGGATTATCGCACAGGGCAACCGCCACAACATGCATAAGCTGACTTGTGTATGCAATGATTGCGTCATGCTCATCGGGAGTAGTGGTCATTACGGTACGACAGCCGATATATTTTGCCATTTCCCTTACAAGGGCAATATTTTCGCTCTTATTTTCAGGCGTAGGAGTAATGATGTATGACGCATTATCAAACAGAGTGTCTGTTGAGCTTTTATATCCGCCCACCTCACGCCCTGCCATAGGATGACCGCCTATAAAATCCACATTTTCAGGAAGCACCCCCAAAAGCTCACGCACCATATATCCCTTTATACCCGTTACATCGGTGATAACCGCACCGGGTTTGATTTTATCAATATTTTCTTTTATAAAGTCCACATTCAGCTTCGGATACAGACACATTATAACCAAATCCGCATCCTCCATAGCCTCGCCGGGAGTTGAATAGCCTTCATCAATCACGCCGTCCTGACGTGCAAGTAAAAGTGTTTCGGGTGTTCTGTTGTAGGCGCATATTCTGCAATTATGAAAGCCTCTTAAACGCCTCGCCATTGAGCCTCCGATAAGTCCAAGTCCTATTATTGCAATCTTCATTACCATACTACCTCGATTCATTTAAATATTGCATATATAAGTATATCACAAAAAGTCAGCTTTGTGAAGATATAAAAAACAAAAAAATAGAGACCCCCTGCCTCTATCTTTTTCATATAAATATTATAATTACTCTTCAACAGCAACTTCAAGAGTTTCCTTGTACTTTGCAAGAATTTTCTCTTCAAGATCATTTCTCATCTCACTGTTAATAGGATGTGCAATGTCCTTATACTCTCCTTCAGGAGTCTTTCTGCTTGGCATTGCTGTAAACAACTTGTCCTGTCCCTCGATAATCTTAATATCATGCACTACAAATGCATTATCAAAGGTTACAGATACTACAGCTTTCATCTTATTATCTGTTGAAATAGTTTTTACACGAATATCAGTAATCTCCAAGATATTCACCACCTTCCGTCCCCAATGGATATATGAAATATGTGGTCTGTCCAGTGATGCTATTACCAACTATAATTTTATCGAATTTTTATACATTTGTCAAGGATACTGTGCAATTTTCATTAATTTACACAACAAATTGACGCCTTTTTTGTTACTATCTTTGAAAATAAAATGTTTTTGTTTCTTTTTTTCATTATATGGTATATAATAAGTTAGAAAATATATTGATTTTCTTGAAAAATATTACAGTTTTTTGTTAAAAGGGGTAAGACAATGAAACGATTTGAGTTATCGGATTTAGATAAAGGCGCACATATTCATTTTATAGGCATAGGCGGCATAAGCATGAGCGGACTTGCACAAATTATGCTGAAAAACGGTTATAAGGTTTCAGGCTCTGACCGCAGTGACAGCGAAATTATCCATAAGCTGAAAGAGCTTGGTGCTGTTGTTTATGAGGGACATAAATCCGAAAACATAGAAGGTGCAGACCTTATTGTGCATACGGCAGCAGTTAATGCCCAAAACCCCGAAATGCAAGCGGCATTGTCAAACGGCATCAGACTTATTGACAGAGCTGAATTTCTCGGCGCTATTATGAAAAATTATCGCTATTCGGTAGGTGTGAGTGGAACTCATGGTAAAACCACAACCACTTCAATTCTTGCCCACGCACTTATAAATGCGGGTACTGACCCGACAATAAGTGTCGGCGGAGAGCTTGATTTAATCGGCGGAAACATCCGTTGCGGAAACGGCGATTATTTTGTAACTGAAGCGTGTGAATACACAAACAGCTTTTTGAAATTCTACCCCACTATTGCGCTCATAACCAATATCGAAGAGGATCATCTGGACTTTTTCTCGGGCATAGAGGAGATACGCCAAAGCTTCCATGCATTTGCAGAGCTTACAAGAGGTGTCGGCAATGTCGTGGCAATGGGTGATGACGAAAATATCCGCCTTGCCCTTAAAGATTCAGACCTCGATATTGTGACCTATGGATTTAACGAAAACAACGACTACTATCCCCAAAACGTAAAATATAATGCAGGGTATCCGTCATTTGATGTATGCAAAAACGGCAAAAAGCTATGCAGTGTAAATCTTAGTGTTCCCGGTGAGCATAATATACTAAACACTCTTGCTTCCATTGCGGTATGTGAGCTTATGGGAATTGACCTTGAGGTTGCGGCAAAGGGTATTGAGACTTTCAGGGGCACGCACAGACGTTTTGAGAAAAAGGGGACAGTAAACGGTGCAACCGTAATTGATGATTACGCACACCACCCGACAGAAATCAAAGCAACACTTAAATCGGTAAAAGCATTTCCCCATAACGAAATCTGGTGTATTTTCCAGCCGCACACATATTCGAGAACAAAAACATTATGGAATGATTTCAAGGATGCATTTGTGGATGCCGACAAGCTTATTATGACACCTATTTATGCGGCAAGAGAGGTTTTTGACGGTGTGACAAAGCCTGAAAATCTTGTTGATGAAATCAACAAGTGCCATAACTGCGGTGCAGTGTTTATGGATGATTTTGAAAAAATTGCAGAATACGTAAAAGCCAACGCAAAGGACGGCGACATTATTTTTACAATGGGCGCAGGAGATGTGACAAACATCGGTCCTATGATTGTTGGGAATGTATAAAAATGCACAGACCGTTCAATGGCTTCAAAATCAGCATTTTATAAAATTAATTATGTTAAACTCCAAAATTAATGAGGGAATTCGCATTTTGCGAATTCCCTCATATTTATATGCCATTGAACTACGAACAAAACTCACCACTCGGCGTACCATCGTACGCCGTCGGGCACTGGTATTATGCGAAAATCGCATAATACTGTGTTTCGTCCGTTCTGCACTATTTTTCTACATCCCCGGTCAGCTTTTTCAATCACTTTTTATCTTTCTTAAAATGTACAAGCTTCGCACGATTAAGCGAAACCATTATAACGGGAATCACTATCAGCTGGAGAATAATTCCGGGAAAAGCCTCGGCAAATGCACCCGTAATAAACGCCGCAACGGTAAAACCGCCATTACCTATTCCGAGCAAAACAACCTCTGCTATTCCCCACACAATACGTCCGGCTATCATTGCAATAATCAGGCACCTATACAGCGCCCTCACACACTGCCAGCGTGAGTGTGAATATAAAAATCCCGATACAAAGCCATATGTGGCAAGCTCAAACGCCATTGCAACCGCATTCGGATACATGTGCGGCATCCCGAACATCATCGACCTTAATAGCGGTAAAATAAAACCTACCGACAAGCCGTATTTCCAGCCGCATATAAGACCGCACAAAAGCACGGGAATATGCATTGGTAAAAGCATTTTTCCCACATACTTAATCTGTCCTGTAAGAAACGGCAAAACAAGTCCGATGCCAAGAAACATCGCCGCAAGAACCATATTTTTAAGTTTGTTTTTCTCCATTTATCAACATCAGAAATGCTTACTGCACCATTAGCATTTCTTTCCCTTTCCCAAAATAGCAACAATATGCTGTTATTTTACCATTTTACATATTTAATGTCAAGCTGTAACAGTGGTTTAGAAGCTTTTTTTCAAAGTTTTCCAAAAGCAGTTGACAAAACTTATTTTATTATATATAATGATTATAGAAAAAGGCAAGACCTCAAACGGTTATGCCAAAACATTCAGATTAAAATAACCCTAACTTTTAGCAGGAGTGGGGGTTATTTTTTTATGGCAATTACTAAAAGTAAAAGAACAATCATAAAACAAATTATGTATTCATTTCCCATAAGCTATCACCTCCTTATCAAAGAGATGATGGCATAACCGCCCAGCTTTTAGACTGTTTTCAGTCTTACCTTTATGTCAGATTTCTCCGACAAAGACATTATACAACACTTTTTATATTATTTCAACTACTTTTACACCATCTTTTTCGGTGATACGCCGAACTCCTTTTTAAAAACACGCAAAAAATAATTATAGTCCGAAAACCCGACAGCGGCAGAAATTTCGGAAATTTTCATATCTGTTGTTTTTATAAGCAGCTTCGCTTTTTTGAGACGTTTCTGTTTAATAAACGAAGCAATTCCGCCGCTTGTATACTGTTTCATAATTTCATATAATCTCGTTCTGCTGATATTAAATTCACTGCACAGTCTTTCCACGCTGATTTCCTCGCTTATATGTGCATCAATAAAGCTTTCAAGCGAATCAATCAGCTTTTCACCCGAAAGCTGTACCATTTCCTTTAAAAGTATGTACTCGGTAAAGGCATCTAAGATACGTGCCGCCGCAAGAATCTGCTTATTGTTCTTATACTTTATTTTTTTGATGCTTTTATTAAGGTCCTTATCTATATCATAGTCGTGACAAAGATTTTTCATTTTTACCGTAAATTGTTCTCGGTTTTTGCAGTCTGTTACCTGACCGAACATCATATACCCGATTATTTTCCCGTTTTCGGTAACGGGTGCAACCGCTTCGGTGAGTCCGGCATGGCATTTGTATATTTCAAGCCGTTTTGTCATATTACATTTTCGGCATGCCTCTTCGTCGCATATGCGACATTTTTCACTGAATTCATCATTCTCACGCATATGCATGCAAAATGTCTTTTTATCAAGCGGATATGATATAAGCTCGGTATAATTTTCATCAAACAGAACTATTTTTATCCCCGTAAGAATATAAAAATCCTGCATCAGCTCCATAAGCTCCTTATCCTGAAACAGCAATGTCATAATCGTCCGACCTTTCGTACAAATTTACAGTTTTTTGTATGATATTGACTATAATTATACCACATAAAATGATAAAATCAAGATAAACATCAACCCATGAGCTAAAATACCGTATTTTACACCTCACGGCACGGAAAGGAATGGTTAAAAAATGAAAAAACAAACATTTGCACTTTATTTCGGAAACCGAGGTTTTATGCCGGCGGAGCTTATTGAAGGCTCACGTGATGACATGGTTAAGGCTGTCACTGACGCAGGTTATGACTACATAATGATGGACAAGGACGCAACACGCTACGGCGCTGTTGAAACACGTGACGAGGGTATGCAGTATGCCGCATGGCTCAAATCGCACGAGGGCGAATATGACGGCATTATCCTTTGTATGCCGATTTTTATAGATGAAATCGGTGCAGTTACAGCTCTGCAGGATGCAGGCGTGCCTATACTGATGCAGGCGTATCCCGACGAAATCGGTAAAATGGATTTTCAGCACAGAAGAGACGCTTACTGCGGTAAGTTTGCTGTTACGGATGTGTTTGAACAGTATCAGATTCCGTATACAGTAATGATTCCGCATGTTGTGCATCCGCTTTCAGACGCATTTAAGCAGAATCTTCATGATTTTGCGGCAGTGTGCCGTGTTGTAAAGGGTATGAAGCGCTTCACAATAGGCTGTATCGGTGCAAGAACAACTGCATTCAAGACAGTACGTTTTGACGAAGTTACAATGCAGCGTCATGGCGTAAATGTTGAAAGCTTTGACTTATCAGAGCTGTTTGAATTTGTACGTGCAAAGGCAGACGATGACGCAAAGGTACTTGCGAAAAAGGCTGTTCTTGAAAACTACACAGATTTTTCAAATGTTCCCGAAGACAAAAAGATTATGCTTTCAAAAATCAGCGTAGTTATTGATGAATATATTGAAAACTATCATCTTGACGCTGTTTCACTGCGTTGCTGGAACGAGATGGAGACATATCTGCGAGTTTGTCCGTGTGTGCTCATAAGTGAGCTTAACGACAGAGGTATTGTGGCTTCATGTGAAATTGATATGTGCTCCGCTATTACAATGCGTGCGCTTTCACTTGCTACACAAGGCCCTGCGGCTTGTCTTGACTGGAACAACAACTACGGCGAAGACCCCGACAAGGTTATACTTTTCCACTGCGGTTCAACTGCACAGAAGCTTATGGCTAAAAAGGGAACGGTTAAGTCGCACAAGATGTTTGACAAGGGCGATCCCGGAAGCGGCTGGGGTACAAATGAGGGTAGAATAGGTTCGTTCCCGATGACATTCTCGAACTGTAAAACAGAAAACGGCAAAATCACAATATACTTCAGTGAAGGTGAATTTACTGAGGATAAAATCGAAGACGAGTTCTTTGGTTGCGGCGGTGTTGCAAAAATCGACAATCTGCAAAAGAAGCTCATAAACCTTGCAAGAGGCGGTTTCAAGCACCACACAACAGTTGCAAACGGTCATGTAAAGGCTATTCTTGAAGAAGCATTCAAGTACTACCTCGGCTATGACGTTGTTTCAATTGAGGACTAAGCCATGATTATCGGAGGACTTGATGTAGGAACAACGGGCTGTAAGCTTACAGCCTATGACGATAAGGGGAATTTTGTATATAATTCATACAGAGAATACGAAATAAACCGCAACAGAGGCGAGCACGAAATTGACGCTGATGTTATATTTTCGGCTGTTTGTGACGTGATACGTGATACCGCAAAAAACTGCACGCTTTCAGCAATCGGCATTACAACATTCGGCGAAACCTTTACGGTGCTTGATGAAAATGACAATGTTCTGATGCCGTCAATGCTCTATACCGACCCGAGAGGAAAGGAAGCGTGCGACGAACTCATTGAAAAGCTTGGCGAAGAAAAGCTTACGTATATTTCTGGCACGAAGCCGAATCAGATGTACAGCCTTCCGAAAATTATGTGGATAAAAAACAACCGTCCCGAAATTTTCGCAAAAATCAGGCATATTTTACTGATGGAGGATTTTATCGTATACAAGCTTACGGGAAATGCATGCATAGACTATTCGCTTGCGGCACGTACAATGGCGCTTGATATACGCAATAAGTGCTGGAGTGACGAAATTCTTTTTGCAGCAGGTATTGACAAATCGCTTTTGTCAACACCCGTCAAAGCGTTTAATGTCGCAGGTACTCTTAAGAAAGAGTTAAAAAACGAGCTCGGTATAGAAAATGATATTCAGATTGTAAACGGTGCGCATGACCAGGTGGCATCGGCTGTAGGAGCAGGCGTTTTTGAAGCAGGGCACGCTGTTGACGGAACGGGTACAGTTGAGTGTATCACTCCCGTATTTGATAAAATCCCCGAAAACGCTCAGCTTTACGATAAAAACTACTGCGTTGTGCCGTATGTTTTTGACGGCACGTATGTGTGTTATGCGTTTTCATTTACGGGCGGTGCCGCAGTAAAGTGGTTCCGTGACAATTTATTCGCAGAGAAATCGTATAAGGCACTTGATGATGCTGTAAAAGTTGAACCGACGGGACTGCTTGTGCTTCCGCATTTTGCGGGTGCGGCAACTCCGTATATGGATAACGGTTCAAAAGCGGCAATTTTAGGTCTGACTCTCGAAAACACAAGTAATGATATTTACAAGGCGATTATGGAGGGTGTCACCTACGAAATAATGATAAATATTGAAAACCTTGAAAGCTTCGGAATAACTCCCGAAAAGCTGTACGCAACGGGCGGCGGTGCGTCATCAGAGGTCTGGCTGCAGATTAAAGCGGATATTTTAAACCGACCCGTTACGGCGCTTCTGGCAAAGGAAGCAGGCACTTGCGGTACTTGCATGATGACAGGCGTTGCAGTCGGACTTTACAAGGATTTATATGAAGCGAAAAAATATTTCGTGAAAGAAAAAAAGACCTTTACGCCAAACGAAGAAAATGTTAAAATATATGAGAGGTATTACTGCGCTTATAAAAACGTATATGATGCAGTAAGACCGATAATAAAAACCTTACAATAGGCAATTGCGAAACGGCAGTTTTTAGGTAAATTATGTTTTAACCGGTTGTTTATTTTTACGAAACTATCGTTTCTACACCTCATCCGAGTTGCTGCGCAACCCACCTTCCCCTCAAGGGGAAGGCTTGGTTCTATGCGGTTTTTGAAAGGCTTCTCCTTGAGGAGAGGCTCCGCCGTAGGCGGTGGTGAGGTGTAGCTGCTTTAGCAATGTTAATAATATAAACAATAATTTATCTGTTTTGCAATCACCTGAAATCTTACAACAATGAAAGGAATGTTTTTAAATGTTAGTATCACTTAAAGAAATATTGAAGATTGCAGAAGCAAGGGGCTGTGCAATCGGCTCATTCAATACACCGAATATGACAAGCCTTAAGGCAATTATTTCGGCGGCAGAAGAAAAGAACGAACCCGTTATTATAATGCATGCTCAGGTTCATGAAGAAATGGGTCTTTGTAAAATGGACGAAATTGCACCCGTAATGCTGTTCTTTGCTGACAGAGCAAAAGTGCCCGTTTGTGTGCATCTTGACCACGGCGAGGACCTTGACTATGTAAAGAGAGGTCTTGATTTAGGCTTTACGTCCGTAATGTACGACGGCTCCACTCTTGATGAAAAGCTTAATTTCGCAAACACAAGCATGGCTGTTGAGCTTGCATACAGATACGGCGCATCGGTTGAAGCCGAAATCGGCTCAATGGGCGCAAGAGAATCGGGCGGCGCAGAAAATGACGAAAGCATCTACACCGACCCCAAAGCAGCAGAGCTGTTTGTGAACGAAACGGGTATTGATGCACTTGCATGTGCATTCGGTACAGTTCACGGCGTATATCTTTCAGAGCCGAAGCTTGACTTTGACCGCCTCAGGGAAATAAAGAGTGTCGTTGATGTTCCGCTTGTTATGCACGGCGGAAGCGGCGTGAGCCATGAGGATTACAGAAAGGTAATTGACCTTGGTATACGCAAAATCAACTATTATACATACATGGCAAAGGCAGGCGGAAATGCCGTTGCCGCTATGGCTGACAAGACCTTCTTCCACGACATCGAGGTTGAAGCAATTAAGGCTATGAAAGCCGACATTATGACAGCTATTGATGTATTTTCAAAATAAAAAGATAACCCTACTAAAACAGAGCAGTGAATTATCACTGCTCTGTTTTGTTATATTTCTTTTGAAATGCTGTCATTGATTGAGAACATAAGTGTGTCGCCCTTTTTCATTTCTATTTCAAGAGTGTCCACATCTTTTCCGTAGTATTTTTTCTCATACACCTCAAAGGGATTGCATTTTTCACGAAGTTTTATAATGTGCTTACCTGTATAATATGCATGAACGGTCACAAAATTATTATTTGCATATATACAGTCCTCCTTATTATTGAAAATATGACATCCCATATACTCGGCAAGCGAGGTGATAAGCTCTGCATGGAGAATACGTGTTGCACAGTACACATCTGTTACTCCGTCATTGTTTTTCTTCATTGCGAGTGCACATTTATCGTTAAAGCTGTATTTTCCAAGCTCTGTTACGCTGTCATCGTCAATATAAAAATACGACTTCGCAACATACGGGCCTACATCATCAAAAAAGCTGATATTATTTACATACTCTCGTGTGATATGACCATATTCACGGTCAGGATTTGCATATTTTACAAGCTCATTTATCGGATAATCCACTTTAAAGCTCGGTACGCACAGCTCTTC
Source organism: Clostridia bacterium (assembly GCA_036310525.1). Classification (GTDB taxonomy): domain Bacteria; phylum Bacillota; class Clostridia; order UBA1381; family UBA1381; genus UBA4716. The sequence continues at coordinate 21,360 of JAXJRQ010000042.1, read as the reverse complement.
GCCCATTTCTACGTGCATACCCGTAGTATCTTCAATATTTTTGACACAAATTCTGTTATCTTTATCAGGATTAATATATCCCGGTGCATACAGCCAGATAATCATTGCGCCGTTTTTCGCCGCTTTCTTGCGTATTACCTGACGCTGTGCATCGGTGAGATTAAACAGATTTATCATCAGATACACCTTATAGTCGGGCATATCCTCATTATCCATATCGTTATGGAAATAGAAATCAATGCCTGCACCTATACGATGGATTTCCGAATTGCGGTAATAATCAACCATAAGTGCTGTAGTATGCTCTGTTACGCAATGAAAGCTTTCCGAGCTGTAAATTGCGGCAATTTCGTTGTTTTTTCCTCTGTTATACTTATACGCAATTTCCGAGATTTTCTGTTGCTTTTCAAACAACTTATAAAAGACCTCGTCCTTGTACCAGTTTTTCCCTGTCAAGGTTAAGTCAAACCACCACGAATATGTTCCGTCGCAAATATTTCTGGCAAAATCTCTTTTCAGCGTAACAACAGAATCTCTTTCATTGTTCAGCTTACCCCATAAAGCCCAAAGCTTTTCGGAAAGATGTGTACGGGAATCGTCCTCCGACATGAAAATCATATTATGCAGTCTTAAAGAGTCTGTCATTTCTCGTTGTGCAACACTTCCGCCGGGTTGTCTGTTTATATATGTTCCCGGTGTGGACAAGAAATCGAGCATGCCCGAATTTATTACCTTCAGCGCACCTCCGCTTGTGGGTGAATCATAAAAATGCGTACATCCGCAAGCGCCGAAAAATGCACCTGTAAGCATTTTTCTATTGTATCTTCCCTTTATTTCTCTTGCGAAATATATAACGCTGTCGGCAACGCCGTTATGCCACGCATCGTAAAAATCCGCCACATACATATACTTATCGCAGTCAAGGAACATATCAATATTATATCCGTCACTTTCAACAGAGCAGTCGAACGGAAATGCACCGTAATATAGTCTGCGGTTTTTAGCATACATCGCAAAATTACGTCCTTTTTCTACAATACTTCTCTCCTTAATCGGTGCTATATACGGATTTTCAAACGTTGCATCATCTCTTCGCCATGCTTTTTTGAGATTTTCTTCCGTCTTGTATTTCTCTTTAAGATATTTTGAAAATACCTTTCTGAATGCAGGAGAATAATCTGCCACCCTGTTATTTTCATAATCAATAACAGGACTCACATAATACCACTCACACGTTCCGCCCGCACAGAAGAAATAGCCTATAATTCTGTCGGCGAACGAGCTTTTATCGACCTTATCGCAAAAATCATTAAGAGCCTTTGCGGCATCCTTCTGCCATTTTTCGGACGACATCTGATAATGTCCCGAATAGTTTATGCCGTTAATTGTACAGGGCATGGTTTTTCCGTCACTGTATCGTACAACCTCGTCGGGATTTTCATCAACCCATTTTGCAGGCGGATGCATATATATTCTTGTTATTATGTATGCATCGGGAGCATTTTCCAACAGCTCCTCTACCTGAACTTTAAATCTTTCAAAGCCACTCATACGTGAAAAATCACCCTGATTATCCTCTTCGCCGGGCATCATCCAGTCGGTTTCCGCATATATAAAATACACCTTAAGCCCTGAAGCATACAGGCTTTTTATATACTCCTTATTTTCGTATCTGCGCATCAGCATAAACATAGGTGCAATCGGTTTGTCATTTACAAATATCGTAAGCTCGCCGTTATGTTCTTTTACTTCTGCACAAGTCATAATATCACGTCCTTTTTATAAATTAAAACGACACGCAACACAGTAAAAACTGCATTGTGTGCCGTTTTCGTATTATTTATTTTCCTTTAACAAATCACGGATTTCCATAAGCAATTCTTCCTGAGTGGGAGCTGAGGGTGCTTCCTCAACCACAGCCTCTTCCTTTTTCATTGCCGATTCACGAATTTTGTTTACCGACTTCACAAAGCAGAAAATCACGAATGCCATAATGAGAAAATTAATTACTGCCGACAAAAAACCGCCGATATTAATTGCCGTACCCGGGATAACCCAGCCTGTCATAACCAACGATGAAGGGTCTTTGCCGCTGACTGTTGAAATTGCTTTTGTGCCGAGCGACACAACGAAAGCAACAAGCGGATTGATTATATATGCAACAAATGAATCAACAATTCCCTTGAATGCACCGCCGATAACAACACCGACAGCCATATCCATTACATTACCCTTTAATATAAAGGTTTTAAATTCTTCCATAAATTTCATCATAAAAACCTCCACCACTCTTACATTCAATTAAAATGCAAGCTTTTCGTCAAGGAACTTTTCAAGGTCTTCAATCTTTATTCTTGTCTGTTCCATTGAGTCTCTCTCACGAACAGTTACTGCACCGTCCTCAACAGAATCGAAATCGTATGTGATACAGAACGGAGTTCCGATTTCGTCCTGACGGCGGTAACGCTTACCGATTGAACCTGCATCGTCATATTCACAGTTGTATTTCTTTATAAGCTTTTCAAACACAGCCTCTGCCTGCTCGTTAAGCTTCTTTGAAAGAGGAAGCACTGCCGCCTTTACGGGAGCAATTGCCGGATGAAGATGCATAACCACACGGCTGTCGCCATCGCCTAAATCCTCTTCGTCATAAGCTTCGCAAAGAAGTGCAAGTACAACTCTGTCAGCACCAAGCGAGGGCTCAACAACATAAGGAACATACTTTTCGTTTGTAACGGGATCCATATATTCAAGATTTGCACCGCTATGCTCAATATGCTGTTTAAGGTCATAGTCTGTTCTGTCAGCAATACCCCATAATTCGCCCCAACCAAACGGGAACAGGAACTCAATATCCGAGGTTGCCTTTGAATAGAATGCCAGCTCTTCGGGTGAATGGTCTCTGAATCTGAGGTTTTCTTCCTTAATGTTCAGTGAATAAAGGAAATCTATACAGAACTGCTTCCAGTATGCAAACCATTCGAGGTCTGTACCGGGCTTACAGAAAAATTCAAGCTCCATCTGTTCAAATTCACGTGTACGGAATGTGAAGTTACCGGGAGTGATTTCGTTTCTGAACGATTTTCCCACCTGAGCTATACCGAACGGTATCTTTTTACGGCTTGAACGCTGTACGTTCTTGAAGTTTACAAATATACCCTGAGCTGTTTCAGGTCTTAAGTAAATTGTGCTTTCGCTGTCCTCTGTAACACCCTGGAAGGTCTTAAACATAAGGTTGAACTGACGAATATCTGTATAATTCATCTTACCGCACTTGGGGCAGACAATATTATTTTCCTTGATATATTCCATGAGCTGTTCATTTGACCAGCCGTCACAGCAGATTTCTTCGTTCTTTTCAGCGGCAAAATCCTCTATGATTTTGTCTGCACGAAAACGTGCCTTACATTCCTTACAGTCAACAAGCGGGTCTGAAAAACCGCCAACGTGACCCGATGCTACCCATGCTTCGGGGTTCATAAGGATTGCGCAGTCAAGACCTACATTGTACTTTGACTCCTGAACGAACTTCTTTCTCCATGCATCCTTTACGTTGTTCTTGAATTCAACACCGAGAGGGCCGTAGTCCCATGTATTTGCAAGACCGCCGTAAATTTCACTGCCCGCAAAAATATAGCCTCTGCCTTTGCAAAGCGCTACAATTTTATCCATTGTTTTTTCTGAATTTTTCATTTATACACCTCGTTAATAAACAGAGCTTATAAAACTCCTATAATATACTATATAGTTTATCTCAAAACAGTATGTTTTGTCAAGTATTTGCAGATATTTTCTGCAAAAATCACCCGAAATTTATTATCTTTCTTTCATGGCTGATTTTTTACATATACATTAAACTCCGTACCGTTATTCTGTTCAAGCTCTATTATATATGCCGTTTCTTTTTCCTGCATAAATCTTGGTGTAAAATAAAACTCAGAAACGGAAATTCTGCACTCCTCTTTACAGCCAAGCACATAATTTGATATTTTTACTCCATCCGTCGTTATTTCGGGGCAAATCCTCGTAATAAACCGTTCCTTAAAGCTGACACCTTTCCCAAAAACAACATCATGTATAAGTATTCCGTCACTTTCAAGCGTAATTTCTCTTTTAAGACTTTCCACAGCTTCAATATCATACGCTTTTGAAAATTCAACCGAAAAGCTGTTATCGCTTGCAGTGAGAATTTTTCCGTAACTCTCAGCTCCCGACTTCTGCGCACAGCCATTTACAACGGGAACACCATGCCCCAATGATGAAGCACACATATTGTTATAACGATTTTCGGTAAAATATTCCTTGTCATATTCAGCCCAGCCGACATCATCAAGGATATATTCACCATCATCAAATAAAACAAAGCACCCGATATCGTTATGATTATGCGGTTCATCGTTATGTCCTGCCTTTGCCGCAACGATATAATCATTTTTGCAATTTATGTACCAGCCTGCGTTTTCGTACACGACCAACTGCTTTTCCTTTGTTGTTTGCTCCTTGTCCCTGTACCAGAAAAAGTTTCTTAACAGCTCAGTAAGTCTGTAGCGTGCGCTTTCACCGAATTGGTACTCATATTCAGACGGCGGAATAATAATTCCGTCATATTTATCGGAAAGAAGCATCCACAGTCCCGTTTCATATCCTAAAGTATGGGGACTGTCCGAAAACGGAACAACATAATTGTCCTTTAAGAACATATTCTGTCCGAAATATGCGAGTTTTTTTACTTTTTCCTGAGTAAAAAGGTTTATTTCGCCGTTGGTATACTGATACAACAGCTCGGCAAAATAGCAGAAGTAGCCAAAGCCGTACGCCCAATAAAGACTGCCCTCCATACAGCAGCCATCATCGGCATTGCTGTCAAGGAAATCCTGCATATTCTGCATAAGTCTGTCCTTTACACGCTCAAACTCCGCATCTTTTCCCAGATAAATCAGCACACTTCCCACACCACAGCCGCAAACCGCAGACCAGTTTGAACTGCCGAAGCGTTGTTCCTTTTCAAGATACGGATTTATAATACGCCGTTCAATTTCATATACCATTCTGTCCTTTACCAAATCGGGCAAACGGTCGCCTAAAATATGAAGGATTTCCGAAAATGCTATACCCGTCTCGGCACAAAACAAATCTATTACCGTTATTTTTTCCTCTGCCTTGTTTTCCTTAATCGGACGAAAGCCTGAGTAAAAATGCGCAGGAAGCGCCCACGTAAATTCATCGCAGATTGCCCAGATAACATCACAAAGCTTGTTTATCCATTTTTCGTCAGTTTCAGACATAGCCATCAAACTAAATGCACACAGCATTTTGCGGTGAAGGTCGTATTCCTTTTCATATTCCGGACGGCTTCCCGTTTTTTCGTATATCACCATTTTTGTATACGGCAAAGCAGTAATTTCGCAATCATACAGCTTTTCTGCCTCACGGCGTACATTTTTCAAAAGCTTTCTGCTATGCTCATTATCGGGAAGTGTTTTCTGAAATCCGTTATACATTTTCCTGTCTCCTTAGTTCATCATAAATTCAAAATTGAATTGTTCTTCCTTTTCTTTTTTTGCCTCAAAGTCTATCAGGTACGCATCAACATCCGCTGTGTCAGCATGGTTTCTGTATGAGTCCTTTGTTACGCTTACAGCATATTTTTCGCTGTCAAAGCATATTTTTGCACTTTCAAGGTCAATATATCCATCCGAAATCTGCGGTTTTGTCCATGACACAAAGCGCTCGGTAATCTGTTCTGTTTTATCACAATATTCAACCGTATCGCACAAAACAACGCTGTTTTCTTTAAGAGTAAATTTACGGTGCAGTTTTTTCACGAGTCCGTCCGCATATGCGCCCTCTATATCCGCTTCAAAGAAATCCTCGCCCACATTCACATTTTTTGCGCTATACTGTTTACCGAAAAGCTGATATTGTCCGTTAATTATCGGAACACTATGTCCCTGAGAGCCGTTTGTGAGGAGTGTAAAACGCAGATTGTTATCGAATGTTTCACGTCTGTAAACGGCGCATCCGAAATCGGCAAGAGGTGTGGAGTCATCACCTGCCACAATTATAAAGCTTCCGATGTCGTTATGATTGTGCGGCTCGTCATTATGTCCGCCTTTTGCCGCAAAGGAATATTTGCTTTTTTGTGATACAAGCCATTGCGAATCTTCAAAAAACGAAGTGAGATGTTTTTCTTCGTCCGCCGTATATTCCGTATCAAACCACAAGAACTCTTTTACGGAATAAACATTTCCTTTCATTGTTGCAAGCGAAAGCGGCGGATACATTACCTCCGTACCGTATATTTTTCTTAACATACAAAACAGTCCGGGACTGAATGAAAAGTCATTTCCTCCGTCAGAAAAGCTTACTGTTTTTGCTTTTCCCATTCTTACCTTCTGCGGGAAAAGTGCAATACGTTTTACCTTTTCGTTGTCAAACATATTTACTTTTCCACCGGAATAAGCAAGCATTGTCATTGCAAAAATCACATAATAGCCAAATCCGTAGTTCCAGTATGAATATCCCTCAAGACAGCAGCCGTCATCATTAAAGCCTTTAAGGAAATTATCCGTTGAATAGTTAAGAACAGGAAGTATCTTTTCTATTTCCGCATCGGTCGCATAATGAAGCACTGCCACGCCAACTCCGCCTGCACATACTGCCGCCCAGTTGTTCTGACAACCGGTATTCCAGTGGAATTTCTTTTCTTTAAGCATTGGCACAATAATTCGTCTGCGGATTTCAAATTCTATTCTGTCGTGTACATAATACGGAAGCTTTTCCTGAAGCATTACCGCAATATCGGTAAGCAGACGTGCAGTTTCTGCCTGGAACAAATCTATTGTTTCAATCACGTCCAGTGACGACGGATTGGTATGTAAGTTCGCATGCGCAGGAACGCACCATGTAAATTCATCACAGATATGGAATATCAGGTCTGTTAGCGGTTTTAAATATTTTTCATCCTCCGTGAGCCAATATGCAATGGAAACATACGAGCAATTGTTTCTGCGTTTGAAATATCCTCTCTCGAAAATACTTCTGTCGCCTGTCTCAATATAAAGCATGTATTCGCTCATTTTCAGCGCAGGATATTCTTCGTTTATTGCTGCATCAGCTTTTTTTATAATGTCGTCTGCTATCGGCTTTGCAACGTCACTTTTCAGGATTTTTTCTCTTTGTGAATTGAAATCTACTCCATAATAGCTTTTCATATTGTTGTACCTCCGAATATGTACGTTTAATATTTTGTTTAATTATATTCCTGTATTAATTTCATGTCAATAGCGGTTTTTATACAAATTGTAATTTATAGGGGTGTTTTGCGTTTGTGATTGTAGGGGAGGGTCTCTGTGCCCTCCCGTAATATATTTGTGCACGGGAGGGGATGGAACCCCTCCCCTACGGTGGGATAATTGTTTACGTCACCGATAAATTACAATTTGATACAAAAATCAATGGGAGCATATGCTCCCACTGATTCAACAAAATACTTAGTTTTCCCAGCTGCCGTTTGTGCATTTGGGTTCATACGTTGACATATCCCAAACGAAAACCTTAGCCTCATCATATGCTGCTGTATCAAGCTGAGTTGTGAGCGGATTTGCACCCTTTGTAACAGTCTTGTCTTCAATAGCCGCACCGGCAAGCACACCGCCGTTGTAAAGTGCAACGATTACTTTCTCAACTGCCGCACTGCCGTCAGCCATATATGTATATGAAACTGTTGTCTTTCCTTCTGCATCTGAAACTGCAACGTCTGAAATAGCGTTTACAACCTCGTCTGCTCCGTTGATGATTGCAATTTCCTTAGCATTGTAGCCTGCCGCTGCAAGCTCTTCGCTTGTGTATCTGCCTGCGATTACAGCCTTAACCTCTTTACCCATGCTGTTAACATCAAGCTTAACTGCCTTGAAGAAGTTTTCATCGAGCCAGAATGAAGGTCTTACATTATATTCTGCCGCCTTATCCGCATTACCCTGAACGACATTGACAGTAGCTTTTTGAACTGCAAACGGTCCGTGAACAGTTGCCATAGTTTCAATCCAGCAACCATGAGTATCTCTTAGCCACCAGTATTCTTCTTCTGTACTTCCTATACTGAATTTTCCCTGATATGCCAAAAACTCGTGTCTTCCCAGAAGTGCAACCTTTACCGTTGCGCTGTTCTGCGTCCACTGATTAGTTGCTCCCGAATAATATTTATGGTCTGCAAGATGTGAAATGATTGCATCGGGAAGCTTTTTACCGTCATTTCCGTTTGTGAGGAAGTCATTATTTAGCCAGTATGCCATGTTTCCTTCACCTGAGCTTGCTGTATAGGTTACATCACTTGCAGTAAAGGTGTATTTCTCAGGATGGAAAATAGTTTTTGAGTTGTCCTGTCCTTCGGGAAGCTTTGTATCAAATACACGCTTGCCGTAGCTGTCCTCTGCAAGAACATAGAACGTATCTGTTGTTCTGCTTGACTCTTCAAGAAGTGCAAAGGTCTTGCCGTCCACCTTAAATGTCCAGTCGCCGTTGCCTTCTGTATAGCTTGCCAGCTTTACTCTTCCCGGAGGATTAATAGCACTGCTTACATACCATTTTGTTGATGTTACAGTTTCGCCGACAGCGTTTCCGTCTGCATCAACAGGAGTTACCTTTACGGTAAAGTTTTTATATGCTTCATCGTTCGGAACAACAACAGTGTTTGTCTTTTGTGTTTTTAATACACCGTTTTCTGTGCTCCATTCATATATGTAATGGTCTGCTTTACCTGATGTAGTGTCAAAGCTTGCAGTAAGCACACGACCTGTCTTTGAACCGTTATCATCACCTTCTACAAGCGGATGTTTTGCGTCTGTAATTGTAAGGCTTGAAATTACTACTTCTTCACCCTTGATTTTTGCAATTTCAACAGCACTGTAGCCTGTTGCCTTTAATTGTGCATCTGTATATCTGTTTGCAAGCATAGCCTTAACTTCACTGCCCATTGTGCTTACATCAAGCTTAACATCTGTGAAGAAGGTTTCATTGAGCCAGAAGGTGGGTCTTACATATGCTGTTTGTGATGCGTCTGTTCTTCCCTCAACAATATTATGGTTACAAATTACCATAAACGGACCTCGTCTGTTTTCACCGCCGTCGTTGGTTGCCTGAGAATCACGAAGCCACCAGTATTCATCATAGTTCTTTCCTGCTGTGAATTTACCTGCATAGCGCAAGAATTCACTCTTGCCGAGAAGTGCCACCTTAAGCGTTTCGCTTGAGCTCTTCCAGTGCATGTTCTGCGATACCTTATATGTATGCTCTGTAAGGTTATCAATAACAGCCTGCGGAAGCTTCTTGCCGTCGTTTCCGTTTGTTAAGAAGTCGTTATTTAACCAGTAAGCCATATTACCGTTACCTGAGCTTAAGGTATATTCTTTTTCGCCTGAAGTATATGTTGAAGCTGTAGACTTGAACACTACTGTTGAGTTATCTGTTGAGTTTGTATCAAATACACGTGTACCGTATTTATCCTCTGCTATTACATAGAAGGATTCTGTTTTGCTATCTGTTTCTTCAAGAATTGCAAAGGTTTTTCCGTCTATCTTAAATGAATATGCGTCACTATTATCTACATAATTGTCAATACTTCCCGAAGCCATATCGAATCTTGAGCTCTGTCCGCCGGGTGTATTAAGATAATAGGTTTTAGACTTTGTTTCACCTACAACCTTTCCGTCTGCATCAACAGGAGTAATTTCAACCTTGTATGTATCGTATGCATCATCATTCGAGGGGATAATTGACGCATTTGTCTGTGTTTTATATACAACCTTATCAATCGTATTACTCCACTTATATACAAAATGGTCTGCACTTCCCGATTCCACAACAGGGGTTGCAGTAAGGATATTTCCTAAGACGTTATTTTGTGTTGAGGTTTTCTTTAATGTATTTGTTGTCAGCGTAAAGGTTATGTCTGAAATTACTACCTCTTCGCCCTTGATTTTTGCGATTTCTAATGAAGTATAAAGCTTTGAAAGCTCTTCATCTGTGTATTTCTTTGCAATAAGTGCCTTTACATTTGCACCGATGCTATCCACATCAAGCTTAACGTTTGTAAAGAAGTCCTTACCGAGATAGAATGCAGGTCTTACATAAGCCTCTTTTACGTCCTCAATCTGAACACCCTGTACACTGTTATGCCAGGGCATTACGACAAACGGACCGGCAGCACCGTTTGTGCCGCCCGTATTTATACCCTGAACATCACGAAGCCACCAGTAGTCAGATGTTTTTCCGTTTACAACTGCACCGAACTTATCCATATATTTATAGTAGTCAGCTCTTCCTAAAAGTGCAATCTTAAAGGTTTCAAGCTCTGTTGCTCCTGTATAGCCCTTCCAGTGCTGGTTCTGTGCCATATGCCACTGATGAGGCACTGCATTATCAATAATATCCTGCGGAAGCTTGTATTCACCGTTTCCGCTTGTTAAGAAATCATTATTTAACCAGTAAGCTATATTTCCTCCCCCTGAGCTTGCTGTATATGTAGTGTCACCTGATGTATATGTGGTTGCAGCCTGTCTGAAGAATATACCTGCATAGCTTGCAGCACCCGTATCAAATGCACGTGTTCCGTAAGTATCGTCTGCAAGAACATAGTATGTTTCTGTATCGCTTACAAAATCGTCAAGAATTATAAATCTCTTGCCGTCAACAACAAAAACATTTGCATCATCCGTTGACGGATATGTGCTTGCCTGCTGTTTGTCTGCACCTTCAGCTAAAACAGCCGCAATTCTTTTGCTCATTCTTCCGAAAGCTGTACCGCCAAGGTTTGCCTCTACAGTTTTTAGTAAAGTGTTATCAGCATCATATGCACTTACATATACACGTATGGGGAAATATTTTAGTGAATCGTTACCCGGTGTATATGTCTGCTTTGTTTCGTTAGGCAATTTTGTCCAGTCTCTGTACCACTGATATGTGAAATGGTCAACCTCACCGCTTGTAACAGTAGGTGTTGCCGTAAAGGTTTTACCTACGTGTGTGTTAGTATCATTACCGCCGGTTGTATTTGTTTCATTTGTTGAAGTAATTGCAACCGTAAAATCAACTGCTGCCGTTTCTTCTGCAAAAACGAATGTCGGAAGTGCTAAAATCAGCATAACTGCTGAAATCATTATTGATAAAAATCTTTTCATTTTTTTCTCTCCTTTTTATATTTTAATAATATTTCCGAGATTTTGACTATCTCCTTTTTCTGTAGTTTTTTACAGACATCTCCTTTCATTTTTTGATTTTGTGAAAATTTATACTTTAAGAGAACAATTTCTCCTGCAAGTTCTTTTTATAAATTTCATTAAGCTGCGGCTCACCGTCAAGAAGCTGCATATCCTCGGACATATTCTTTATAAACGTAAATGTTCGTTTGGGAGATATAAGTCCAAGCTCTCTGTCTGACGGCTTCCATGATATATTCATCATGTCGCCATCCTCCATAAACGTCGGCTTTACATAATCCTGTGTCGGCTCAAACTCAAGTGTATACGCCATCATTGCAATATCTGCATCGCAAAGCTCAAGAGTTTTTCTCTCTCCCTTATAGAACACGATGCTGTACTGGAACACATCGTCCGTGATGTCTATGCTTTCTTCGACCTTGTTTTTGCCAAACTCCTTAATGAACGCATTAATTCTTACGGTAACATCGTTGATATTTAAGATAAGCATTCCGTTTTCTTTTCTGTACTTAATCTTTTTTGTGTCCCCGCAGATTTCAAATGTCATCTTAAGCTCCTCGGCTACCAGTCTTCCTCCTGAAATCATATCAATACATACATGTGTATCGCCTCTGTTTTCGGAGAAGTTGATGCTTCCGAGAATATTTGATTTATCCTGAACCGCATGGAAACCGCCTGCTGAAAAATCAAATCCGTCATGGTAGCATTTGACACGGAAGCTGAAATCCTTTTTATCATCATATATATATCCAAGAAGCGGACGGCGCTGATTCCACATTTCGCTCTTGTTTATTGAACCAACTGCATAACCCTTTCCTCTGCGGACAGTTGCCGCCTTGGGAAATTCAAAGAACGGGAAGTTGTAGCCGTCAATTATCATTTTTCTTATGTCGCCATACACCTTTTCGCCCGTAAAATACGGAATAAGCTCTTTGGGGCATTTGGGATTTTTACGAGTTTCTTCAAAATACTTATCACGCATTTTACCGGGACAATATATTTCAAACTTCGGATGGGTACTGTAGTCAATACCGCAGCCCTTTGCAATCGTTTTTAAAAATTCCGCTCCTACATAATCTGCATATGCCCTTTCCTGAGGACCTATAAGCTGGAGAATATTATAATCAAAATGCTGTGCAAGCATATTCCAGAGCATATAGTTTATTTCATTCGCATAACGAAGCACTTCTTCGTCCTTTAAATATTTAAGGAAATCGCCTATATCGTTTATGGTGACAACGGTATATGTGGGTGAATTGTATTCAGCAATATCGCCCTTGCCCTTTGTGTAGTATATAAACTGCAAAAGCTTGTTTCTGCCGTAATTTAAAAGCTTTTCGTTACCCGTAAGCTCGCCTGCCGCACACGCTACAAAGCAATCCATTATACACACATTGGTATAACCTAAATCCACGTTTCGGTTTATAATGCACTGACAAGCCATTTCGATGCTCCTATACATCTTTTCACGGATGCCTTCCGAGAGCTTGTCGCCCGCTTCATAGAGCGAAACAATCATCGCCTTGGCGTTGAAGTCCGCCATATTATAGTCGGGGCGCTCCATTTCCTCAAGAGTTTCCTCGGCATACCACGGCCACAAACCATAAGTTTCACTTTCGGGATTGGTGTCCTGCAAGGCAAGAACCTTTTCAAAGATTTTTTCGCCAAGCTCATAATTTTTGTCGCAGATTATTCTGTCTGCCGCATACTCCGATGTATTCATAATGATATGGACATCTGTGTCAAAAAGCTGTGTATGATACATTTCCTGTGCTGAACCTGTATGGTATTTCATCATATACGCTTCTTCGTCAAAGCCTATCATATATTTTGCCATTTTTTATCACCTCCGATTAATAAAACGCTTTAAGTGCCGCATAGATTGCGTCCGCACACTGCTGATAGCCTGCGGAAACAGGATGTACATTATCACTAATGCGTTTTATTGTTACGGTTGAATATGCATTCGCACTTACTTCTTCATATGCATAGTTATTTACGCAGTCAATGTTTACATTTGACGGGATAACAAAAACATTGTTGATTTTTGAATCAAAGTTTTCAATGTATCTGTTCATCAGGTTAAAAGCATTGTATTTTTGCTGATAACGTGCAATTCCGCATGCGTTTATTTTTCCCATGCCGTCCTGAGTACCTGCCGGCGGAGGCGTGAGTGCTATACCAACCTTTATATCTGCACTTACGCTGTGGATGCTTTCAATCATTGTCTTCAGGTTTGCGATGGTTGTATCGGCACTGACCTGACTTGCATCGTTTATTCCGAGATAAATCATAACTATATCGGGCATTTCATCCGTTGCATCAGCACCCTCCTTTGTGAGTGTGCCTTTGTTTTTTTCAAGGTAGTATGCAAGGTCAAACGTGCCTTTGGCGGGGTTATAGAACGGATTTGTTCTTCCGCCCTTTGAAGCTTTCACGTAATCGCCGGTTGTCCAGCCGCCTCTGCCCTCGTAACGGATATTTCCGTTATTCCAGTTTGTCATTGTACCTATTAGCTTTACTTTGTCCTTTGCATCGGCATTAAAGTTATTAAGTATATATGCCGGATAATACACATTTTCTGTCCAGCTATCACCTATAATAAGTACCTTTTGTGTTTTTCCTGTCCCCTCAACCGCACTTACAACAACCGTTGAGGATACACTTTTTACAAGCGTTGCACCGTAGTTTTTATAGAAGTTGATTTTTATTCCGAAGCTTCCTGCCGCAGTTGGAGTATATGTCCATCTTTCCGACTGCTGTACGCCGTAGTCACACACAACATCTATCTGATAGTTTTTGAGGTTGTTTGCAATAGTTATATTATCAAAATATATATTCATTTCTCTTCCGACTGTTCCGTAAATTTTCGACGGAAGTGTTACGGAAAATTCATCTTCAACCGCAAATGCACTTACACACACTGTAAACAGCATACATACGCATATCAGAAGTGATGTGAGTTTTTTAATTGCTTTCATTTTAGTCACTATCCTTTCTTAAATTATAGTCCTGCATAAATTATATCGGCACACTGATGATAGCCTGCCGCCGCAGGATAAATTACATCCGCATATCGGTATACAATGCTTCCGTTTGTATATGTTTCTTCAAGAATTTCAAAGCTATAAGCGCTGTCTACTCCTGCATGAATCTCTGCTATTGAAACATTTGCTATCATATCGTCAAACGCCGCAAGCAGCTTGCGGTTAAGACGCATTACCTTGAATTTACGCAGTGCCGCCTCATCTGTGTCTGCAGGATTGGGCACCGTACAAACCTTGATTTTTATATTGCTGTTGTATGAGTGTATAGCGTTTATAACCGCTCTTATATTCTCAACTGTTACGTCGCTTTCTATATTTGCACTCACATCATTTGAACCCATAAACAATACAACCGTATCGGGAGCTGTGAGAGAGTTATTCTGAAGGTATCCTCCAAAATCAAATCCGTTTGAATTTTCCACGAAATTCTTTGTTGTAAAGTTTTTTATACCTTCAAATTTTATATCAGGATAGTTTGCTTTTGATTTTGTTCCGATGAAATTAACATCGGCACCGTTGAAATTATCCTTTACGCAGCTTACCACCTGCGCCTCGTCAATCCATGTATCGCCGAGGAACAAAATGTTTCTGTCATCATCAGGTGCAGACAAAACCTTTACTGAAACTGTTTTTGAATTTATAACATCCTTATGGTTTTTAAGCACCTTTACTGTGAGAGTGAAGCTTTCCGCAGCAGTGGGAGTATATGTCCATCTTTCCGACTGCTGTACGCCTTTTGTACAGTCAACGTCTATCTGATAATTTTCAATGTCATCGCAGAAAATTACATTCTCAAAATACACGTTCATTTCCTTGCCGACTGTTCCGTAAATTGTATCGGGAAGTACAAATTCAGCCTCGCTTACCGTTTCTGACGGCGGTATGTATTTGTGGATAATTATTGCATCGCTTATACCAACGGGACTTCCCTGCGGCATCTGCGACGGCATATCCCAGCAGAAAATACGCACATCATCGTATGCGTCTATGTCATCAAAAGCAATTGTCTGCTTTTTGTTGTGCCGACTTCAATTTCAGCACTAAGCATTGATATTCCGCAAAGCTTGCCTCTGTTATATACAGCGGTAAATGCACTTCTTCCCGTTTCGGGCGCTGTTTTTGCCGTCATATCAAACTTAACCGTAAGTCCGTCTGTTTCATCAATAACAAAATTTGTGATTTTATACGGAAGCGGTGTACGTGAATAAATCGCATCAAGCTCATCTTCACTGTAAATTGCACCAAGCTCTGATTCGGTGTATCTTTCAGCAAGCAGTGCTTTTACCGAATAACCCATTTTTTCGGTATCAAGCTTAACGGTGGTGAAAAAGTCTTTTCCAAGATAAAATGCAGGTCTTATATGACATTCGGTTGCTGTATTATTGATACCCTCAACGCTGTTCCAGTTGGGCATTACCACAAACGGCCCTAATTTTCCGTTGCCGCCTGTAACAATACCCTGAACATCACGAAGCCACCAGTAGTTGGAGGTGTTATTGCCCACTATGGGATAAAATTTATCTATGTATTTGTAATAGTCAGCTCTTCCAAGTAAGGAAACCTTTAAAATTTCCTCATTCTGCTGATAATTCTGATTTTGTGCGACAGCATATTTATGCTCTGAAAGATTATCAATAATGGCATCGGGAAGCTTATAGCTGCCGTTTCCGTTTGTCAGGAAATCGTTATTAAGCCAATAGGCAATATTTCCTGTACCCGAGCTCATTGTACCCTCACTGCTTTTGAAAAGCACCGTTCCGTAGTCGGTTATGCCCGTATCAAAAACACGTTTTCCGTAGGAATCATTTGCAAGCACATAATATGTTTCTGTTTCGCTTGAAAAATCATCAAGAACGGTAAAGCTTTTACCGTCAAGCTCAAAGGTATATCCTTCCTGTTTAGGATAAGCATTTGTGTCCGAGGTGGGTGTGCTTACCGAAGAATTACTGACTTTTCTTTTTGACATTCTGCCGAATGCCTGCAAATCATGACATGCCATAACCTGACTTCCGAGCTGATTTCCGTCAGCATCAAACGCTTTTACAAACACTCGCTGATTAATATAGTGAAGATAATCATTTCCCGGAATATATGTCTGATTTGTTTCGTTTTTTATCGGCGTCCAGTCACGCCCCCACTGATATGTGAAGTGGTCTATCATATCCGCTCCGCTATTTACGGTAACATTTGCAGTAAATTTCTTACCTGCGTTTGATTGCGACGCATTTGCACCTACCGCACCAACCTCTTCGGCAGATGTTATGCTTACTTCAAACGCCACACTCTCCTGCGCCATAACAGGCGCAGGAAGAAGTGTTGATATACACATTGTTGTTACCATAAGTGCGGAAATTATTTTTTTCATTTTAATTCCCCCTTATTTTATATCTGTCGGACTGTTCAGGGGCATTTGATTTTCATCAAATGCAAACAATCTTACCGAAGTAAAATCGTCTGTATCAGCATCAATGCTCTTTGTTGTCCGTTCAAAAAGACTTTTTGCATCAAACGGAATTATATCAACGCCTTTAAGGCTTCCGTCTGAATCATACATCGCCATATAATAATTCGCAAAAACCTTGTCCGTATTTGACCAGATGCGGACATCAATTCCGTTTTCATCCGTGAGAATATCTGCGTCGGTTTTATCGCCGTCAAAATAATTTGCATAGCTCATGAGTATTCCCGAGTACAAATCATACGCCGCCGCATATCCGCTCCTTACATCAGCTGACATATTGCTTTCGCTGAATTTTTTCGCCTTATCCGCCATATTAAGTGCGTATCTTGCGATAGCCTGTGCATACTGATTATGCGTATCTGAAATATAGCGCACCGCACGGTCATATGTACCGATGTATTCATCATCCGCAAACAGACTGTAGTATCTTACAAGCAATTCACCGATGTAATTCCAATGGTACAATGCACCGAAAAATGCATTATCGTCCATAAGCGCATTGCGAAGCGCAAGACCATTTTTGTAGTGAGTCAGTATAAGATTTTTTATACTTTCCTTATCACTTATTGAGCTTGCATAATCAGGAATTTCCACTGTATATTTTGCTGAAAAATCGCCATAAAGCTTTTTAAGCTCTGCCATAACAGCCGAATATATGTGATCATTGTCCATACCCTTGATATATACGGGGTTTTGTCCGACGGAAACTGTGTTGTCCGTTACCGTAACAGCATTTCCGAAGTAGTCGTTTGCTGTTATGGGGACATTAAATTCGAGCTGTTTTTCAGTTGAATTATTTGACCACGCAACCAAGACCGGTTCTCTGCCCTTTAAGAAAAGGTGCGCAGTAGTATTGGTGCCGACGCTTACGGGCGTCAGATAAACCGCATCGCTAAGCTCTGCCATGTACTGATTAAGTGCAAAAAGCATTTCCACCGAGTCATAGTTTTTGTCCATTGCACCGAAGGAAATAGTATTTCGCTGATTATCACGGAAGCAGTAAACCATAACCTCGTCATTATGGTAGTGCTGTGATGCAACAAGCGATTTTACGGTTTCTCTTGCCTGCTTCTCAAACAGAGTCGGATCGCCTTTTGTTTCATAACCGACCTCGGTTATGGGCAGTGTTTTCCAACCGCCGTTATCCATTAAAAGCTTTGTGTATTTATCCTGACGTAAAGGATTAAAGCAGTTTTCCACCGTATACGGATGGAAATACGGATGATAGCTTATTCCGTCTGCCATCTGATGAAGCTTTGCATCAATCATTTCCTGCATAAACGCAAGTCCCTGACGTGAAATATCTATTGAGCCGATATAAATCGGAATTGTTTTATTAATTTTCCGTATTTCCTCAATCGTAAGCTTACACGTGTCAATATAATCTGCCCACGATGCCTCCCAGAAGCCTGTTGCGTTTGGTTCGTTCCATATTTCAAGCGCATATAAATCGGGGTATCTTGAAACAACACGTCTTACATATTCAAGCCATGCTTCCTTTTCTTCGGGAGTGTCAAAGCCGGCTTTGTCACTCGTTCCCTCGCCCGTATAAATCGGGTTTCCGTACGCAAGAAGCGCCGTAAACTTTATGCCGTATTTACGTGCATTTTCAACCTGAGTGTCCGTTGAAGAAAAATCATATTCGCCTGCTGTTTTTTCAATGCCGTCCCATGTAAGAACCGTTCTTACATGCGTAATTCCCGACTTTATAAGAATCTGACAATCCTTTTCCGATAAGGTGTTATTTACACCTATATCGGCAAAGCGGTAATCCGCACCCGAAACATTATTAAGCAAATTCATTGTAAAGCTTTCATTATAAAACTCAAAGCCGCTTTCCTTGAGAGATATTTCCACTGTATATTTTCCGTTGGGGAAATCCCTCAAGTCAATTCTTTCGGTTGTTGTTCCAAAAGGAATGGTTATTTCCTTTGTCACATCGGCACTTTCGCCGCCGCTCATAAGCGGTGTGACAATATAGTGAAGCTGTGTTTTTCGTGAGTTGAAATTTTTATTCTCAACCGCTACATCGTAGTAGGCATCGCTATGATTAAAAAATTCATAGCAGTCAGTTCCGGGTGTTGTTGTAACATTAAATTCCGAAATATATTCATCGGTTTCATAGCCGAGTGCCGTAAGCTCACGGTTTGAATATGTCGCAGTGCCCGACTTGATTTCCGATAAATCATACACATCACGTATTGCATGTTTGACAAAATCACCCGTTGTACGTGCATCAAGCTTTACGTTCTTAAAAAAGTCACGGTTTAAGTAAAAAAACAGGACGTACATATGTATTTGTTTTTGTTGCCACCTCGGAGTTTACTGTCCCCGAATTTTTTCCGTCCTTGCCGTGGTGTGAAGAAACGCACACCGAGCCTGAAATATCATTAAAGCCTCTTGCACTGCGAAGCCACCAGCTTGTATAGCCGTCAAAGCCGTCGTCACCGTAGTATTTGTATTCGGGAAGTCTTAAGCCGAAACGACCGAAATACTTTATATAGTCGCTATAGCCCATAAGTGCTACAGAAGCATTTTGTGAAAAATCCGACCAACGCTCCTTTCCCGACGCATCCACAGAATAATCCTTCGGACGCTCTGTGTACCACTTATGCTCAGCGTTTATATGGCTTTTTATGCTTTGCGGCAGATAATCGCCGTTTAAGAAATCATTGTTTAGCCAATAACCCACATTTTTGGGGTTTTCTACGTCAAATATAACAAGATTATCCTCATCAAACGGTCTTTGTGCAACACCGTTTTCACACATTACATAAAATGCATCATTTTCACTGTTATCGGAGTAATCAACAAGAATAAACTTTGTGCCGTCAACCTCAAAAATGTGCTCTTTCGGGGTATTCTGATAATCTTTAACGACTTCGTCAAGGTCTGTAATACGGACTCTGCCAAGCGGATAAATAAAATAAGTATTGCTTTTTTTCTCTATGCCCATAGCATAGCCGTTTTCCGACATCGGAGTGACACCCACACAAAGATTCATTACATTATTTTCGTTTCCGATAATGAATGTTTCATTTGTTTCGTTTCTGTTGTTGCCTGCGTCAATAGCTATCTGTGCACAGTCACCGTTCCAGATTGCTTCGTTCTCCATTGTATTTGAGTGTGTTTCATCGTAAACATCAAGCATAAAGTAGATATACTTATCATCGTATTTACTGAACATTCTTGCCGTTATATCACTTAATGTCCAGCCGTCCTTTGTCATCATATCATCAGGCGGTGAGATGTAGTAGGGATATGCGTCTCTCCACTCCGATATGTCGCCGGTGAATTGAGTTGCATCAAATTCTGTATCTGTCTTTGTGATGAGTGCAAAGTTAAGGAGCTGTGTCTGTGAATAAACGATGTTTTCACCGTTTTTAATGGTGAGTCCTATCGGGTAGTAGTTGTATGCAGTGGGAACTACCTTGTTAAGTCCCATTGAAATTTCCTTGCTTTCTCCGGGTGCAAGTGTGTGTTTTGCAACACCTGTTGATTCCCAACCCTCAGGAAGTGTGAGCTCGAAATCAAGATTTTGTTCACTGTCTGCGATATTCTTTACTACATAATTGATTGAACTTAATTTATCAGCAGTAGTTGTTGCATCCTGCATATTAACCTCAACAATAGGAAGCTTTGTTACGGGCAGAAGATGATTATAATCCTCGCCCTCGCTTATAAACTTAATATCATACATCATCTGAGTATTAAGCAGCTTTTCAAGAGCCTCAAATTCAACACTTACTCTTGTGAAGTCCTTGTTTTTGATTTTTATGTTTTCTTTTCTTTCTACAAGAGTTCCCTCTGTGTTGTAAATTTCAAGCGTGCCGACTCTGTCCTTGCCTGTGTAGTTAAGGAGCGAAATATCCGCTTTAGCTGTGTAGCCGTCATACGCTTTAACCTCGGCAGGCTCTATACAAACCGTAATACCGAGATATTTAGTTTCTTCCTTGTCAATCGTAGCCTGTGCCCATTTAGAGAGTCCTTCAATAACACTTGCACGGCAGTTTGCAAAGAATGCTTTATCCACTGAAGTGCCCTTTTCTTTCATCAGGGCTTCATATTCCGTATTAAACGTTTTTGCGTTTCTTAAAAGCTCGTATGTAAACGGAAGTGAGTTTATTCCGTTGTTTGTCATATCGCTGTACTTTTTACGCAAATCTGCATATTCATCACAAACCTTTTCAACCTCTGTATCGCCAAGTGCGCAGTATTTGCTGAGCATATCACCGATAAGGTGATAGTCGTACATCATGTACTTGAATGCGTCGCTGTAGGTATCATAAGCTTCAAGAATTTTCACGCCTGCATCGTAGTGCTTTGTAACCTCGGGGTCTTCGCTTACAGATATAATAAGCGCTTTTTCCTCTTCACTAAGTGTTTCGGCATGCGTTTGAAGAAGTGTATTATAAAGTGCATTGATTGTATTTAAAAGGCTTTCCTTAAGATACTCCATTTTTACGCCTTTAACATACATCGGTTGGGTCTTAAGCTCAATATCCTTCATATAGCCGAGGCTGTTTCCGTACATATCAAACACCTCAACGTTATAATCAAAGCTCAGGGTTTCGTTTTCATCGGTATCATATACACAAAGAACGGGTTTACCCTCTCTTAAGTGGAGGAAGATGTT
>JAXJRQ010000041.1:0-21439 GCA_036310525.1 Clostridia bacterium | reverse complement strand
GTGAAGTCTGTAAGCGGTGCAACTGTTTCTGCATCTTCGCCGGCACGGAATTCACCGTAAAATTCATTTATGTCCTTAATAAACTTTCTGTTGAACAAGTGAAGAGGTATTCCCTGAGGGCATACTCTGCTGCACTCACCGCAGTCTGTACATCTTCCTGCAACATGGAATGCACGTATAATGTGGAACATTTTTTCTTCAAATGAATCAACATTTGCTTTCTGTGCACTGTCGAACTTGTTACTGTCGAACACACATTTTCTGCAGCTGCATGCGGGACATACATTTCTGCACGCATTACATCTGATACATTTACTGAGTTCCTTTTGGAAATATTCAAACTTTTCTTCAGGACTCATTGCCTCAATTTTTTCAACCTCAGCAAATCTTTCAGCATCAACAGTATCCTTTGACTCGCCGATAAGCTCGTCATATACCATATGCTCCTTGCCCTTGCACACATGGCAACGCTCAAGCATTGCGCTTGCATATGAACATTCCTTTGCACCGTATACGGTATCTATTTTAAGTGTATCGGTATCATCGCTCATTTCAATTCCTGAAATAGTCTTTATACCTTTTATGCCCTGTTTTCTGATGTTTTCAACATCAATTTTACCCTTACAGCCAACACCGATTATGTATGCTTTTTCACGGTCAACTCTGTGTTCCTTCAAAAGCTGATTAAAGCTGTATGTGTCACACGGCTTTAAGAAAACGAGTGTTTTTCCGTCCTTTTTCGATGCCTCAATCATGTATTTGCTCAGGTTTGCACCGCAAAATGCGTTATACACAAATTCTGAAAGCTCATCTGCATTTTCAAAGTATGCAGGTTCGGGATTATAAGGAAGATCGCCTGCCTTCCAGCCAAGCACTCTTGCAACTGTACCGTCAGCAAGAAGCTCTTTTGCACGGCTAATTAGTTCTTGCATCTCAAATCCCCCAATCTTACGTTTTTACCCAGCGAACGGATTTTATCAACAAATTCGTTCATTGTCTGCGAGAATTTCACACCTTCTGCAGCTGATACCCATTCAACACGGGTACGTCCGTTTTCAACACCGATATAATCAAGCATTGAGAACAGAAGTGTCATACGTCTTCTTGCATAGTAGTTACCTGTGCTGTAGTGACAGTCACCGGGATGGCATCCGCACATGATAACACCGTCCGCACCCTTTTCAAATGCTCTTAAAATGAACATCGGGTTAACACGGCATGAGCATGGCACCTTGATTATTTTTACATCAGCGGGATATGCAAGTCTGCTGCTGCCTGCAAGGTCTGCACCTGCATATGAGCACCAGTTACAGCAAAATGCCACTATTTTAGGTCTGAATTCGTTATTTTCGTTTATCGGCATATCGCATCCACCTCCGCTAAGATTTGTCTGTTAGAGAATCCCTGAAGGTCCATAGCACCTGAAGGACAAGCAACCGTACAAGCACCGCAACCCTGACAAAGTGCGCCGTTTACAGCCGCAACACGTCTTGTTTCACGGATACCGTGGTCGTTAATTTCTTTATCCTCATATGTAATAGCACCGTAGGGACATACATTTGCACAAGTTGAACATCCATTACACAATAATTCGTCAGGCTTTGCTGTACACGGATTGGTTGTAAGCTTATCCTTCGCAAGAAGTCCGATAGCTTTAACAGCCGCCGCACCTGCCTGAGCAACAGTTTCAGGAATATCCTTCGGTCCCTGACATACGCCTGAGAGGAACACACCTGCTGTAGGTGATTCAACCGGACGAAGCTTGGGGTGTGCTTCTGTAAGGAAGTTATTTGTATCAATACTTGCTGTTAGCATTGTTGCAATCTGTCTTACAGACGGATCGGGTTCAATTGCTGTAGCAAGAACCACCATGTCAGCTTCCTTGAGAATCTGCTTGTTGTCAAGCAAATCCGAGCCCTGAACAAGTAGTTTTCCGTTAGGTAAAGGAGCAACCTTACCCACCTGACCTTTAACGTAATTTACACCGTATTCTTCAACGGCTCTTCTGTAAAATTCATCAAAGTTCTTACCCGGAGTACGTACGTCAATATAGAATACAGTAACGTTTACATCGGGGTACTTATCACGAATAAGCATAGCATGCTTAGCTGTGTACATACAACAGATTTTTGAGCAATAGCTCTTACCTCTGTTATCTGCGCAACGGCTTCCCACACACTGAATAAATACCATTTCCTTAGGCGCCTTACCGTCTGAAAGACGTTCAAGATGACCCTTTGTAGGACCTGCGGCATTCATAATACGTTCAAGCTCAAGCGATGTGATAACATCCTTACTCTGATTGTACGCATATTCATCATAGTTATCAAGCTTGATTGTATCAAAACCGGTTGCAACAACGATTGCACCGTATTTTTCTGTAACGATTTCATCCTGCTGATTATAATCAATAGCACCTGCCGCACATACAGTTGAGCAAAGTCCGCACTTACCTGTCTTGAATTTGATACATGCGTCACGGTCAATTACCGGTACATTCGGAATTGCCTGTGCAAACGGTGTGTAAATTGCAGGTCTTGTATTAAGTCCTCTGTTAAACTCGCTCGGCGTTTTCTTTGACGGACATTTTTCCATACAGGCACCGCAGCCGGTACACTTTGTCATATCTACGCTTCTTGCTTTTTTACGTATATCAACCGTAAAATCGCCGACAAAGCCTGTTACCTTATCAACTTCACTATATGTATAAATATTAATCTTATCATGTGCAGCCGCCTCAACCATTTTCGGTGTAAGAATACAAGCCGAACAGTCAAGAGTCGGGAAAGTTTTGTCAAGCTGTGACATTCTTCCGCCGATACTCGGTGTTTTTTCAACAATATCAACCTCGTAGCCTGCGTCTGCAATATCAAGAGCTGTCTGGATACCTGCAATACCGCCGCCGATTACAAGCGCACGCTTTGTAACACGGCTTTCACCTGCCTGAAGCGGTGCATTAAGATTAACCTTAGCGATAGCTGCTCTTGCGAGGATAACAGCCTTTTCGGTTGCTTCCTCCATATCCTTATGGATCCACGAACAATGTTCACGGATATTAGCTATTTCAACCATGTATGGGTTAAGTCCTGCTCTTTCGGCAGCCTTTCTGAAGGTAGCCTCGTGCATACGGGGCGAGCATGAACATACTACAATACCCGTCAGTTTCTTTGCACTGACTGCTTCGGCAATTTTAGCCTGACCTGCCTCCGAACACATATACTGATAATCTTCGGCATGTACAACGCCCGGCTCAAGCAAAACTGTTTCAACTACTTTTTTAACGTCCACCGTTGCGGCGATATTACTTCCGCAATGACAAACAAAAACTCCAATTCTCTGCAATTTGCTCACCTCTTATATCTTCTGAATGCACTCATCAACAACTGCTGCGGAATTTCCTCGTCAAGAAGTTCGGGAATTTCATCCGCCTTAAGATAATCGCCGCCTTTTTCACGGACAACAAGCTGTCTTGCGGCATCAATAATTTTTCCCGGCTGTACGTCTCTGGGGCAACGCTCCACACACGCAAAGCATGAAAGACATTTCCACAATGACTTCGACTGTACAAGTGCTTCAATATTTTCGTTCAATACGTATGATACGAACTGGTGCGGTTTAATGTCCATTTCATTATACGAAGGACATGTAGCCGAGCATTTGCCGCATTTCATACATTTATATGGATTTACTCCGCTGATTTCCTTAATTCTTTCAGCCTGATTTGCCTGATGACTCACTGCCCGGTCACCTCCTCTTTAACTCCAAGTGCTTCTGCAAGAAGCTCAGTAAAGTAATATACGGGAAGTTCATTATCTGTGCTCTTGTTAAGGTTATACATGCACAACGGACATGCAGTAATAAGCATGTCTGCACCAAACCCCTTTGCACTTTCGCAAATTCTGTCGCACATTGATTTTGCCATGTCTTTTTCCTTCAAGGATATGTAACCGCCGCAGCATTCGTTGCGGTACGGATAAACTACAGGCTCAGCACCTATCGCACGGATAAAATCCTCAATAATTGTCGGATTTTCAGGATTGTCAAAGCTCATAACATTTCCCGGACGAAGAAGCAGACAGCCATAATATGCGCCAATCTTCTTTCCCTTTAAAGGATTAACAACCTTTGCTTTAAGATTATCAAATCCGATTGTGTCTCTCAATACTTCAAGATAATGCACAACATTTGTTTCACCTGCATATGGCTCTTCAAGACCCATATAGTTGTTCGCTCTTGTGCGAATATCCTCAACATTTTTCATGTCGTCATTTACACGTTTGATTACGTGATGGCACGCCGAACAAAGTGTGAGAAGCTCCTGTCCCTTTTCCTTTGCCTCATTAAGAGCACGGACAGATGACAGCTTTGTTGCAATCTCATCGCTTCCGAGCGGATAAACACCGCCGCAGCACTGCCAGTTTTCAATTTCCTCCAGCTCAAAGCCCAGAGCTTTTGCGCTGACTCTCGCATAAGCGTCAAGTGCCTTAGCCTTTGTTTTCAGGGTACACCCCGGATAATAGCTGTACTTCATTTTAGGCTATCCTTTCATATATAAATTATAGTTTTATATCCTTAATAATGTCCTTAAGAACATCAGCACTCTTCTTAAGTTTTTCAATTTCATCATTTGTAAGCTTAACGGGAACCTTGCACTGAACACCATTAGGACCTACAGTATGCGGAATACTGATACATACATCATCAATACCGTACTCACCGTGAAGCATTGCTGAAATAGTCACAATTGACTCATCAGCCGCAACAAGCAGACTACACAAATGACACACTGCCATTGAAACCGCATAGAAGGTTGCGCCCTTGTTTGCAATGATTTCTCCGCCTGATGTGTGAACATACTTAATCATCGCTTCTTTGTCAAGAGGTTCAATTTCCTGACCGTATGCTTCCATCATTTCTTCATATTCTTCAAAGCTTGCGCCTGAAATCTTTGATATTGACCAAGGCACGAATGAAGTGTCACCATGTTCACCAAATACATATGAATGAATATTGCTCTGCGCAATTCCGAAATGTCTCGAAAGTGCATATCTCAAACGTGATGTGTCAAGGAGTGTTCCTGAACCCATAATCTGATTCTCAGGAAGACCTGAAATTTTTGTAAACACATAGGTCATAATATCAACAGGATTACTTACAATAATATAAAGTGCCTTCGGTGCAACGCTTACAATATTGGGTGTAATACTCTTTAAAATGTCAACATTAGTCTGTGTAAGCTCAAGTCTTGTCTGTCCCGGCTTACGTGCAATACCCGATGTGATGATAACTATATCAGAATCCTTAGCATCTTCATAAGTTCCTGCAATAATTGATATAGGCGAACGGAAGCACGTTCCCTGGACGATGTCCATAACTTCACCGTCTACCTTGTTTTCATCAATATCGATCAGCACTATTTCAGATGCAAAATCCTTGTTGGACAGCGTGTAAGCAATTGTTGAACCAACACTGCCTGCTCCTATGATAGTAATTTTACTGCTCATGATATTCTCTCCTTTTTTCACCTTTGTTTAATTGACAACTTTGTCTTTTTTTTAACAATCTTCTTTGTGATACACCTATGCACCACGTACAATTTATATTTTATCACATTGTTATCAATTTAACAAGCTTTTTTTGTGCATTATTTCAACTATTTTAAATTTTTTCTATTTTACACAAACTTTTTACCTCTTTTGGATTTTTTTTCGACAAATAATTCAATTTGCACATAAGAAAAAAGCTATCATAAACAATGCACTGCATTATTTATGATAGCTTTCGTTATGATTAATCTTAAATGCTCTGTATATCTGCTCGCAAAGCACAACACGCATAAGCTGATGCGGAAGCGTAACAGGTCCGAAGCTCAGTCTTAAATCTGCACGTGCTTTAACTGAATCATGCAAACCGAGCGAACCGCCTATAATAAAAGCAATACTACTGCTTGAAAGTGATATTTGCTCAATTTTTGAAGCAATTTTTTCGCTTGACATTTCAGAACCCTCGATACACATTGCAATCACAGTGTCACCCGGCTTAAGCTTTGAGAGTATGGCGTTCCCCTCTTTTTCTTTTACACTTTCCTGCTCTTTTTCGGAAGCATTGTCGGGAATTTTTTCGTCAGGAACTTCGATTATCTCAAATTTTGCAAACCGTGACATACGCTTGCTGTATTCGTCTACAGCCGCAGTAAAATATTTTTCTTTTATCTTCCCCACTGCAATTATCTTTATATTCATACAGACTCCTTTTTCTGAGGCATTTTTTCAAATTGCGTCACCTTGTATCTGTCGGCAACCTGTAATGTTACATCAAAACCCACCTTCACTCCTGAAGCGGTCAGCAGATTATATGTTTCCATAACTGCAATTTCAGGCAGATTATTCTGTATACTCAGATGTCCGAGCATCAGCTGTTCCGTTCCATGGTTTATAAGTTCAAGTGCAGTTTGTGCCGCCGCTTTGTTTGACAAATGACCTATATCGCTTAAAATTCGCTGTTTAAGCGGATAAGGATATGCACCCATTCTGAGCATTTCAACATCATGATTTGACTCAAGAATAATTTTTTTACTTCCATATAAATGTGAAAGAATATAATCACTCATGCATCCGATGTCCGTTGCCAGAGCGGCTTTTTCGTGTCCATCCGAAAATGTATACCCCACGGGCATTGCCGCATCGTGAGGAATTTTGAAAGGTGTTATTCCTATAGTACCTATTTCAAAGGCTTTATCAGGAGAAACCTCTTTTATCATTTCTTCCCCGACTGCTCCGATTTTCATTTCACGGTGAGTATGTGCTGTTGCATATATAGGAAGCTTATATCTGCGTGCCATTATACCGGCACCCTGAATATGATCTGAATGTTCATGAGTAATAAGCATTGCGTCAATGCTTTCGGGTGCAACACCGATTTCATTAAGTGCACCCGAAATCTTTTTTCCCGAAGCACCGCAATCGACAAGAATTCGTGTCTTACCGTCACTGATATATGCTGCATTTCCCGAAGAGCCACTCAAAAGTGATACAAATTGTAACATAATTAAACCCCATAGCAATCCAAAATAGGATGCATAAAATGCATCCTATTTTGATTTTTTAATTAATCATAAATGTCGTCAACAACTGTTACTCTGCGAATATCTCCGCCGAGCTTAACGAACTTTTCTTCAAAATTTTCATACCCTCTGTCGATATGATAAATATCGGTAATTTCCGTAGAACCGTCAGCCATAAGTCCTGCAATAATCATTGCCGCACCTGCACGCAAATCGGTCGCACGCACATGTGAGCCGAGAAGCTTATCGACGCCGTCAATTATGGCAAGCTTACCTTCAACACGGATATTGGCACCCATGCGCTTTAATTCCTCAACATACTTGAAGCGATTATCCCATACACCCTCACGAGCTGTACTTGTTCCCGAAATAGTGCTCAGGAATGTAACAAGCTGAGGCTGCATATCTGTAGGATAGCCGGGATACGGAAGCGCAATAAAATTAAGTCTTTTAAATACAGTTCCCTCTTCAACCCAAACACGGACACTGTCATCTCTGTTTTCCACTTTAACGCCTGCTTCAATAAGCTTTGCACTGATAATATCAAGATGACGAGGAATAACATTCTGAATCACGACATCGCCACGTGTAGCCGCCGCCGCAATCATAAATGTTCCTGCTTCAATCTGGTCAGGAATGACTGTATAAGTACCGCCGTGTAAGCTGCTTACACCTTTGATTTTTATAGTATCCGTACCTGCACCTCGTACATTTGCGCCCATATTATTAAGGAAGTTCGCCAAATCAACGATATGCGGTTCCTTTGCGGCATTTTCAATCACTGTTGTGCCGGTTGCCTTTACAGCGGCAAGCATCGCATTAACAGTTGCACCCACAGACACTATATCAAAAAATATGTTTGCGCCGACAAGATTTTCGGCGTCGCCCTTAATCATTCCTCTTGAAGTATCAATCACAGCACCAAGCCTTTCAAAGCTTTTAATATGCTGGTCAATCGGACGCACACCAAAATTACAGCCGCCGGGAGAATCAACACAAAACTTGTGAAATCTTCCCAGAAGTGCGCCCATAAGATAGCTTGAACCGCGCATTCTGCGAGTAAGATCGCCCATAGGTGTATACGAGTTTACGTCCGTGCAATCAATCTCCACGGTATTATTATCTATATAACGAACCTCCGCATTAAGGTTTTCGAGAATTTTCAAAAATAATTTAACGTCTTTTATATCGGGCAGATTTTCAATTCTGCACAGACCGTCTACAAGCAAGCAGGCGGGAAGGATTGCAACGGCAGCGTTTTTTGCTCCGCTGATTGATACCTCTCCGCAAAGACGGTTTCCGCCTTTTATCAAGAGTTTATCCAATCGGTACACCCCTTTTAGTAAAATATATCCGAAAAAATAATATTGTCTAAAATAGATTATAACAGATAAACGGTAAAAATGCAAAAGAAAATTGTAAAAATAGTAAAATGTAAATTAATTGTAATGACTTTGCATTAATACCACGAAAAAACAGCTTGCTTTCGCAAGCTGTTCGAATCGTCATTCAAAATCAAACTGCGCGCTGTACTTTTCCTGAACGCAGGCAACGAGTGCAAACATGAACAGATTTAACTGAACCGTTAACAACAGCCTTAACCTTTCTTATATTGGGTTTCCAGGTTCTGTTGGATCTTCTGTGTGAATGAGACATCTTTATACCGAAAGCAACGCCCTTTCCGCAAACTTCACATTTAGCCATTCAAAACACCTCCTAAAACATATCTAATAGAACATCAAGTAGTATTTTAACACATAAATTATAATTTTGCAAGTGTTTTATTACTCTTTTTTAAAAAAATTTTATTTTTTTTTGAAATATACAATCTTTACATACTTTTTTCGTCAAAAAATATATAAAGTTACTATTATCTTCTATAGTTTCTGCGAAGAATTACCGCACGTTTCAAAAGATAGTCACGATTGTTAAGGCGTGAATCTATAATAACCTCATCAATCAGAATTTTCAGTGTGTCACCAATCTGACGTCCCGGTTTATATCCTATTTTCTGCAAATCACGTCCGTTTATAACAAGATGCGATACAAGATACGGCTGTCCTTCGGCGATAATTCTGCGGTATATATCCTCTGCGGCACATATACGTGCATTTTTTTCTTCAAAGTGAACAGGATTTTTAGCCTTATTATCGGCTCTTTGAAGCTCCATAAGCAGTTCAAACAGTACTTCACCCGTACGTGCCATCATTCGTTTTACCGATGGAAGCGATGGTTCAACACGCACATCATGATTTTCTATCAGTATAGAAATATTTTTTATACTTTCCTTATCCATATGAAGCTTATGCAGTACATCAACCGCTATACGCACACTTTCACGGTGATGTCCGTAAAAATGAATTATCCCTGCTGAATCAGTACTGGAGCAAACAGGTTTACCCACGTCATGCAAAAGTGCCGCCCAACGCAACGTCAGATTACACGGCGCATTTTTAACCGCCTGCATTGTATGCTCACCCACATCATATACATGGTATTTATTTTTCTGCGGTTCACCGAAGCAACGGTCAAGCTGCGGAATAATATACTGCAGAAGTCCAAGACGGTGAATCATCCGAATATAATCGGGATTGGGTGATATAAGTATTTTATTTAGTTCTTCAAAAACACGTTCATTGCTGACACGCTTTATAAGCATCGAGCATTTTTTTATTGCCTTTTCAACATCCTCTGACAGCTCAAATGAAAGTGACGCACAAAACCGCACTGCACGAAGCATGCGCAGTGCATCCTCCATAAAACGTTCTTCCGGCTCACCCACACAGCGTATAAGCTTTTTTTCAATATCAATTGCACCGCCGAAAAAATCAATAATTTCTCCGTCATAGCCATACATCATTGAATTAATGGTAAAATCCCTGCGTGAGCAATCGGTATATACACTGTCCACAAATTCCACACTCTCGGGATGTCTGCCGTCTTTATAGGCTCCGTCAAGTCTGAAGGTTGTCAGCTCATAACCGGTGTTGTTGATAATAACCGTAACAGTTCCGTGTTTAATACCTGTGTCAATTGTTCTGTCAAACAGTCTCCTTATCGTTTCAGGACGTGCCGATGTTGCAATGTCATAATCATGCGGCTCTGTGCCCATCATCATATCACGCACTGCTCCGCCTGCAACATATGCTTCATACCCTGCATCGGTAATTTTTTTTATGATATATACCACGTCATCAGGTAATTTATTTGTCACGGTTATCACCTCACTCTACAATAATATCTCACCAGATAATTATAAATCCAAACAATATAATATGTCAATGCTTTTATATAAATTATTTGCGCCCTGCCGCCACTGCGACGCCTCTATACAAAAACAGCCACATCGCATCACGTACGAGTGACTGTTACGGTTTTACATAATAATTTTTAATAAAGAAAATATTGTTATTTATCACATTCAAAAATCTTAACTTCCCACGGCGAAAGCGAAACAAAATATATTCCATTTTGTGAATTGTGAGCTTCATCACTACAAAATACATTGTCCATTCTGCAAACGTCAAATCTTGCAGCATCAAGACGTATTTTCTCATATTTATCGCTCATATTTGAAATAATGATAAATTTCTTTTTGTCATCATATCGGATAAATCCATAAACACTGCCTACAGTATATACTTCCTCAAACTCACCTTTTGCGAGTGTGCTGTTATTATTTCTTAACGAAATCATTTTGATATATTCGTCCCGTAGGGCATTATTATCTGCTTTATCCCACGCAAACGGTGCTCGGCAAAACGGATCGCTATACCCCAAAGTTCCAATCTCGTCACCATAGAAAACACATGGTACACCGGGAAGTGTCATCTGCATTGACATTATTGCCGCTGCTTTTTTCTGAGCCTTAATCAACGTTTGCTCATCAGGATTATAATTCGCCTGAAAAGCCCTGTCAACGTCATGGCGTGACGGTGCACCGCACATCAGTGTCATAATTCTTTCAACATCATGCCCAGAAACCATATTAAGCAATGAATAATATGCAGGCTTCGGATAGTTTTCCTTAAGGCTCATAAGTCTTTCATTGAAATCATGCGCCGAAATATACCCGAGCGCAAAGTCTATCAATGCGCTTCGCATAGGGTAATTCATTACTGAATCAAGCTCACCGCCCATAAAATATTTGCGTTTTTCACCGTATGCAACCTTATTTGACGCATCCTCCCAGACCTCGCCTATAATTACAGCATCTTTGTCTGTCGACTTCACATTTTCACGAAGCTCTTTCACAAAGCTGTCAGGAAGCTCATCCACCACATCAAGTCTCCACCCCGAAGCACCGCTTCTTAGCCATTTTTTTATGATTGCATTATCACCTGAAAGAATATATTTTCTGTATTCTGCGCTGTTTTCTTCAACCTGAGGAAGCGTCTGCATTCCCCACCACGACTCATAATTATCAGGCCACTGTGCAAATCTGTACCATGAATAATACGGTGAATTTTGCGACTGGTACGCACCCAAAGAATCGTACGTTCCGTTTTTATTAAAATACATACTGTCTGAGCCTGTATGATTAAATACTCCGTCAAGAATTATACGTATACCGTACTCTTTCGCCTTAGCACATAACTCACGAAATATCTCCTCGTCACCAAACATCGGATCAATTTCTTCATAGCTACCTGTGTCGTATTTGTGATTTGAATACGCTTTAAATATCGGATTTAAGTATATTACCGATATTCCAAGCTCCGAAAGATACGGAAGCTTTTTGATTATCCCTTTTAAATTCCCGCCGAAAAAGTCGTTTGACCTGTACTCACCGCCAAACTGCTCCGCCTTATAAAATGGTTGTTCGTTCCATGCCCGTTTTATGATGTCCTCTCTGTTTCCGAGAAAACTCCCGTCCTCATTACCGTTAAAAAACCGGTCAGGAAAAATCTGATACGCAACTGCACTTTTGAACCATTCGGGAGTGGTATATGATTTATCATACACCGTAATCTGAAATGCATTATTTACTTTTTCCGTATAAATCTGACCTATTCCGCCGAGATTTTGCGGATTGTTTCCGTAATATATTTCACCCTCGTCGGTAACAAGCGAAAAATGATACCAGATAAGACCCGTTTTTTCAGGTGCAGTAAGCTTTGCACTGTAAACAGACATATCACCGATACTGAACACATAAGACATATCCGCATCTTGTTGCTCTTCACCGTCAAAATTCCACTTCACCTTTACCGATGAGGGAATTCCTGCTCCCGAAACAGCAAGCTTAAGAGTTATTTCCGTTTTGCACGTCACCGCTCCGAAAGGTGTTCTGTAAAATTCAAGTCTTGAATTGTGTTCTATCTTCATAATATCTCCGTTCCGTTTTAATTGTTTTTATTGTAGATTATCATTAAGCCTTTAAGCAGCAGTTCATCATCAAGTATTATTTCACGCTTACACAGCGGAACTACTGAGCCCGCAAGTCCACCCGTTGCAACAACGGTTGCTTTTTTGCCTATCTCTTCCTGAATTCTGTCTATAATTCCGTCAATAGCTGATGCATTTGAATATAAAATTCCGCTTTTCATCGCCTCCACCGTATTTTTACCGATAATGTTCTTTGGCGGATCAAGATTGATTTTTGAAAGTTGCGATGTACGGCTTACAAGTGAATCAAGCGAAACACCCATTCCCGGAATAATCATTGTACCGAGATACCGTTCATCCTCATCCACTACGGATACAGTTGTAGCTGTTCCCATATCAATTATTATAAGCGGTAATGGGTATTCGTTTATACCCGCAACTGCGTCCACAACAAGGTCACTTCCAAGCTGTGCGGGATTGTCAATTAATATGCTCAGTCCCGTTTTTATGCCTGGGCCTACCACCATAACATCTTTGTCTATTATTTTATGGATGGAATTTTTTATGACGTTTGTGAGCGCAGGCACAACTGAGGAAATAATCCCACCGCATATTTCTTCGGCACATATTCCGTAAAGCTCAAGTACGTTCTTGAATGCAATTGCATATTCAAGCTCAGTATCCGAATGCTTTGTGCTCAGTCGCTCTATGAACAAAATTTTATTATCATCACAGCAACCTATAACTATGTTTGTATTTCCTATATCTACAGCTAAAATCATTTGCTTTTCCTTTCTGTAAATTGTAATTTATAGGGATGTTTGCAATGATAATTGTAGGGACCGGCTTCCAGACGGTCCGTGTAAAATTAACCATAAACGGACAGTCGAGGACGCCTGTCCCTACGGCGGGATAATTGTTTGCAACTGTATATAATTTACCGCCGTAGGGGACGATGCCCACATCGTCCCGTTGTATATTCACGGGCGGATGTGGGCATCCGCCCCTACAATCATCATTTTAAACACACCGATAAATTACAATTTACACCTCTCCTTCAAACAACTGTCCATGTTTTTCATAATGCGAAACTTTTGTGATTTTATTTTCATCATCAACAAAAACCACCTTGGGCGGATTATTCTTAACCTCCTCAGGTGACATAAGTGCATAGGACATAATTATAACCTTATCCCCCGTCTTCACGCACCGTGCCGCAGCACCATTAAGGCATATTACTCCGCTGCCTCTTTCACCTGCAATCACATAGGTTTCAAAACGGTTTCCGTTATCCACGTCGGCAATCTGCACTTTTTCATACTCAAAAATGCCCGATGCTTCCATAAGCTCTTCATCAATCGTTATACTTCCGACATAATTAAGCTCCGACTGCGTAACCGTTGCACGGTGGATTTTACTTTTAAGCATAGTAATCTGCATTATATCTCCCCCGTTATGAAATTATCAATCAGACGTGTTTTTCCGATAAATACCGCAATAGCGCAAAGTATCGGTTTTTCAGTTGTTTTTACCTGTTGCATTGTAAGTGCGTCCACAATCTTTACATAATCTATTCTTGCCAGAGGCTCTGTTTCAATATACGCTTTCATTGCATCTGTAATTTTCACTGCATCAGTTTCACCGTCTTCAAGCATTTTCTTACCGAGTGCAATGGATTTTGAAAGTACCAGCGCCGCTTTTCTTTCCTCAACGTTCAAATATGTGTTGCGTGAGCTTTTTGCAAGTCCGTCATCCTCACGTATAATAGGACAACCGTGTACGGTTAAATCCATATTCAAATCTTTAACCATACGTTTAATAATTGCAAGCTGCTGTGCATCCTTCTGACCAAAATATGCATTATCGGGCGCTACAATATTAAACAGCTTCATAACCACCGTACACACTCCACGAAAATGTATCGGGCGGCTTAGTCCGCATAATTCCTTTGTCAGAATGTCCATGTCCACATACGAACAGAACATATCATCATACATCTGCGACGGTTCGGGATTAAATATCAAATCCGCACCGTGTTCTTCACACAAGCGGCTGTCACGTTCTATATCTCTGGGATAGCTCGCAAGGTCCTCATTGGGCGCAAACTGCATAGGATTTACAAAAACAGATACAACCGTTTTATCATTACCCTTAACAGAAGCGTCTATCAGACTTGCGTGTCCCTCATGCAGATAACCCATAGTCGGAACAAAACCAACACTTAAGCCCTGTTTTTTCCACTCTTTTACTGCATTTCTTACTTCATCAATTGTTTTTACAAGCTTCATAATCTTTCTCCAGCTCCTCTATAATTTCATCCGATATTGCAAAAGTGTGTTCATCAGCCGGAAACGCACCCGATTTTACTTCATCAATATATCCGCAAAATGCGTCTTTGATAACCTCACCGACATTAGCAAAATGCTTCACAAACTTAGGCTTGAACGAGCCATACATGTTAAGCATATCCTGATACACAAGCACCTGACCGTCACAGCCTGCACCTGCACCTATACCTATTGTCGGTATGCTGATATTTTTTGAAATAAGCTCGGCAAGCTTTGCAGGAACACATTCAAGCACAACAGCAAAAGCACCTGCTTTTTCCACAGTTTTTGCATCCTCAATAATCTGACGTGCATTTTCGAGAGTTTTCCCCTGAACCTTAAATCCGCCAAAAGCATTCACTGACTGCGGAGTAAGACCTATGTGTCCTACAACGGGAATTTGCGCATTCACAATCGCACGGATTTGTTCAGCCACTGTTGCACCGCCTTCAAGCTTTACAGCATGTGCATGTCCTTCCTTAATTAATCTGCCTGCATTTACAACGGCATCATATACCGAGGTCTGATACGACATAAAGGGCATATCTGCTACAACAAGTGCATTTTTTGCTCCCTTTGTCACTGCCTTTGTATGATGAATCATATCCTCCATAGTTACGGATAAAGTATCCTCATACCCAAGCATCACCATTCCCAGCGAATCGCCTACAAGTATTGTATTCACTCCTGCTTCGTCCACAAGCTTTGCGGTCGAAAAATCGTAAGCGGTCAGCATAGTAATTTTGTCACCGTCTGTTTTTTGTTTTAAAATTGTTGAAACTGTATTTTTCATAAAAATCCTCCTTGTTACCATTCCCTAAGGGATACAATACATTTTGGATACAATACGCTGATATTATAGCACTTTTTTTAAATATTTTCAATATTTTTCAAAAAATATGTTCCGTTTATACAGAAAATGTGATATACTGTTTTACATGAGGTGATAATATGCTGAAAAATAAAACCATTGTGCTTGGCGTTACCGGAAGTATTGCTGCTTACAAAATACCCAATCTTGCACGTATGCTTATAAAGCTCGGTGCAGATGTTCAGGTGCTTATGACTGCCAACGCAGAAAATTTCATTAATTCATACACTTTTGAAACTTTGACAAAAAACAAGTGTCTTGTAGATACATTTGACAGAAACTTTCAATACAGCGTGGAGCATGTAGCACTCGCAAAAAAGGCTGACGTGGTCATGATTGCTCCCGCAAGCGCAAATGTCATCGGAAAAATAGCAAACGGAATTGCCGACGATATGCTTACTACTACAGTCATGGCGTGTCCGTGTAAGAAAATAATTGCACCTGCGATGAATCATAACATGCTTCATAATCCGATAGTTCAGGACAATATTAACAAGCTCAAGAAATACGGCTATGAAATTGTTGCACCCGAAAACGGAATGCTCGCAAACGGCGACTGCGGTGACGGTAGAATGCCTGATGAAAGCATACTTCTTGAATACATTTTAAAGGAAGTTGCATACGAAAAGGATTTATCAGGTAAAAAGGTACTCGTCAGTGCAGGTGCAACACGTGAGGCCATAGATCCCGTACGGTTTATAACCAATCATTCAACAGGTAAAATGGGATATGCCGTTGCAAAAGCGGCAATGCTCCGTGGCGCTGATGTATGCGTTGTGAGCGGAAAATGCAATCTTTCTCCCGTTCCATTTACCGAAACGGTGTACATAGAAAGTGCGCAGGATATGTACAACGAAATTACAGCACGAAGTGCAGATGCGGACATCATAATAAAAGCTGCGGCTGTAGCCGATTACCGTCCGAAAAATGTTGCGGATGAAAAAATCAAAAAGTCTGACAGCAATGCAGTAATCGAGCTTGAACGTACTGAAGATATTCTTAAAAAAATTGGTGAAACAAAACGAGAAAATCAGATAATATGCGGTTTTTCAATGGAGACAGAAAATCTGCTTGAAAATTCAAGAAAAAAGCTTGAGAGTAAAAACGCAGACATGATTGTGGCAAATAATTTAAAAACCGAAGGTGCAGGCTTTGGCACGGACACAAACGTTGTGACACTTATAACCAAAAATAATGTTTGTGAACTCGAAAAAATGTCAAAGGACGATGTAGCACATAAAATCCTTGATGAAATCATTAAGTTGAGTAAATAAAATACCGCAGAAGACAATGTCTTCTGCGGTATTTTATTTACGGTTTTGCATTTTTGCACTTTTCGATTATTTCCTGAATTTCTGCGTCTGTTCTGTCGGGATTTAAGTAAATATAAACTGTTCTTGACAGAATATCGAGAGTTTTCGGACACATATCCTCTGTATAATCAGGTACCATATCCTTATTCGCTTCCATCTTAAACGGATCTATCAGAGGATTAAATGCGCCTCTTTTTTTCATAATTGCAGTCCAGTTGCTATAAACGTGTTTACCTGTATCAATCGGCAATTCACCGCTACCAAACTTTGTTTTGAATGCTCTCGCCTTTTCTTCACTGTCAAACTTAAGCGCAAGAACGAGACTGCAATCGCCCTTTTCATCATTTGAAGGAACAAATTCAAAATCATCCTTCAAGGCGTCCTTAAGTGTGCTTTTAATTCTTCTTAGATCAGCCAATATGCCGTCAAGTCTCTTTAATTGTTCACGAAGAATCGCCGCAGTTATTTCACCTACACGGTATTCTGTACCGCAGAACTGTTCTTCCTCGTTACCATCAAGCTGATTACCAAAGAATGCAACCGCACTGCTGTCATGATAGATATATGCACGCTGATAAATCTGCTTGTCATTTGTAAGCAAAGCACCGCCCTCACCTGCGGTTATTATCTTAAAATAATTAAAGCTGAGTGCGCCTGCATCACCTATTGTACCAAGTCTTTTGCCCTTATAGCTTCCACCGTCAGCCTGACATGCATCTTCAAGAATTTTTACACCGTACTTTTTGCTGATTTCCATAAGCGCATCCATGTTACATGGCATACCCTGCATATGTACGGGAATAATCGCCTTTGTTCTCGGCGTAATTTTCTTTTCAACATCAATCGGGTCAATTGCAAGTGTTTCGTCTATTTCCGCAATAACCGGAATTGCACCGGTTGCCGTTACGGCAATGGCAGTTGCTATGTAAGTATATCCGGGAACTATTACTTCATCTCCCGGGCCTATACCCATACCTGTCAAAGCAGAAATCAAAGCCGCTTTTCCCGATGTCATAAGCAGTGCATTTTCCACATCAAATTTTTCTCTCAGTTCATTTTCAAAATTAAATACTTCCTGATTACCGTCATTAATTTTGAAAAGCTTTCTCGATTCAATAACTCTTGTTACTGCATCAATTTCTTCTTTACCAATTCTGAACATTTTCTATACCTCACTTTAATTTCTTAATATTATTTACAGTTTCTTTTATCAGATACCAGTCAGCATCATCGACATAGTTCTGAATATTAGTTGTCTTGAACATTGTTATTTCATAGCCGCCCTTACACAGCTGATCCTGTGTCGGAAAATAACCTCCCGTACCGTTTGACAGGGCAAGAGTCAAGACAGTTTTATCTCTTACCTCTTTTTGAATTCTAAGCCCGATCTCTGAAAAAGCCTCATACGGAAACGGCACAAATACTGTGCCACCCACCTGAATTACCGACTGTGTCAGTTCGTAATATTCCTTTTCCTCGTATCCGTTTTCATAGGATTTTATAACATTTTCATAATACCGCTGACGCTGACCGCTGCTGTTTATTTGATTTCCCGGATATTGTTCAAGCCTTTTTTTGGCTTCCTCAAGCGGTATGCGGCTCTTATACGGAATTCTTACAACACCCGAAGCACATTTTAGCTCACAATCCGAATAATCAGATATTTTATTGTAAATTCCGACCGCATCCTTTGCCGCAATGGCTCCGAGCTCTTCAACGAAGCAGATGTTACCCGTTGTTTTTCCGTTACTGAGTCTTGGGCCTACATCACCCTCAAATCCGTTAAAAAATGCAGTTATTCCTCCGCTTACTTCTTCAACGGCATCTGTCATTATTCCCGACCAGTCACGTGTTATTTCATGGTTCATGCCTGCCGCAGTACCATGTGCACCATAGTGAATAATGTTTGCAATAACATTCCCAGCCTCATCCTTAAAGGACAAGATGCTCATTTTGGGATTAAAGCATCCCCATGGTTGCTGCCCAAACGTCACAGTATTATTGGGTGTCAGTTCTCTGCGGTTTATTCCCACAAAGCTGTCGCCGTATGCTGTTCCCATCTGTACCTTAACGGTGCTTGCAAAAGCTTCAGAAACAGCAGTTCTTAGCTGCGGTAAGAAAATTCCATCATAATACTTATGGTCGACATCACCCCATCCGAAATTCCCCGTTAGATTAGGTGCAGAATGTGTATGCGTCGCTGAAAGTATAATATTTTCAAATGGAATATCATACATTTTACTTATTTCTTTTCGTATTTCATCCGAAAGCTCTGTTTTAACAGAGCCAACCGTTACGCTGATCATAACAGCACTAACTTCACCAAATTTGAATACATATGCTGTTACGGTAAGATTGTCATGTATCGACTCCGAATAAACGTCTGGCTGATAACCGTAAAGATTACACCCTATTTCAGGAGTAATATCCTTGCGTGCAACACCAAGATATAATTTTTTATCCATAGTTTTCTCCTTGGTTATTCAAAAAAGTTTCTGTGCAGATATTCACTGCTGATTTTGATGCTTTCCATAGGATCTTCAGAAAAATCCTGTTCCACAACATAATGTCTGACAGCACTGTTTTTTGCAGCATCAATAATTCCCTGCCAGTATAAATTGCCGTTACCGATTTCCGCAAACTCAGACTTTTCTGCACCACGCTTCATATCCTTCAGATGCAGAATATTTATTCTGCCCTTGAGCTTTTCTATCCAATACCTTACATCACCACCGCCGTGCTGAACCCAGTATGTATCAAGCACAAAGCTTGTTGTCTCTGGATTTAAGCCTTCCACAAGCATTTCAAATGCTGTTTTTCCATTATCATATCTGATAAATTCGTGGCTGTGGTTATGATATGAAAACTTAAATCCGTTTTTATATGCAAAATCAGCAAATTCATTTGCTTTGGCTATAAAATCATATACCTCTTCAGCATTTGAATAGCTGTATCCGCCAATTCCTATTTCTTCCGCACCGAGCTTTTTATGAACCTCAATTGTCTTTTGCGGATTTTCTATAAATTCATCAAAAGAGCCTGTAGTTCCCAAAACGTCCAGTCCGATGTCTTTTGCAATTGTCCCTGTCTCTTCACTAAGCTCCAGACTCCCGTAAAGCTGAACCTCGTCATATCCTGCTTTTTTCACGGCATCCAGAGTTTGTCTGATGCTATCGCTGTCATTCATACTGTTTCGTACCGTATAAAGCTGAAGTCCTATTTTATTCATGTTCTCTGCCCCCTTTTCGGATATTTTGTATTGTAATTATATTTTAGCACCGATTATACAAAAAACAACCGCTATTTGTTCGTGAAAATTCTCAAAAATTCACTTTTTGCATTTTTTATATTGACAATCCCGCTACATATATATTACAATCACTATAGATTATTTAACGGAGGCGAGAGCATGTTTTATCAGCCTATATTATGGAAAGAAAAGCCTTACAACGTCGCAATAGGCAGCTGTGTTCCTTTCCCACTGCATCTTCATCACGAAATAGAAATACTGTATTGTCTGAAAAATTCTATAGAAATAACACTTGACGGTCACCTATGTACTGTGAATGAGAATGAATTTATCATAATCGGCAGTATGACGGCTCACGAAATTATCAATGCAAATAATTCTGTTTCTTTGCTCGTTGAGCTCGGACCTGTGTTCTTGCGAGAAAATTTCAAAGCTCTTACGAAATATAATTTTTATAAAACGCCGTATTCGCTGACTACCGTTGCACCTTATGCGAAAAACCTTGAAAATCTTTTTCTTGAAACTTATAATGAATGTGCCACCCCCTCGGAAGTATCCGACCTTATAATTCAGGGAAATATCTATAAAATATGCGCTTGTCTTATACGGGACATTCCTAAAAACAAAAAAACCGAAAACAAAAACAAAAAAGACACCGCCGCTATTCAGGAGGTGTTGGAAATGGTTTATTATCATTACAACGAACCGATAACAGTGGATGATGCGGCAAAGCTTTGCGGTTACGGCAAAAGTAATTTCTGTAAAATTTTCAAAAATGCAGTCGGAGAAAGCTTTCATTCATACCTTAATGCATTCAGAATTAAAAATGCAGGATTTCTGCTTCGAGAAACGAAAATGTCTGTTGAGGAAATCGCATTGGCATCGGGATTTAATGATTCCAAAACCTTCTGCCGTGTTTTTAAAAGCTATACCTCCTCCACCCCGGGACAGTACAGAAAAACAAATGATGATTTGACGGCATAAATATTGAACAATTCAGATTAGATATATTTTTAGTGAAATAATTTACCCCATAAATTGTGAAATAGAACAAAAAAAATAGCTTTGCACAAGCAAAGCATCCTTAACTTCTTCCTTATTCACTATTACCTATTACTTTCCAAAAATCGACAAAACTTTTTAAGGAAAAGTGAATAGTGAAGAGGTAATAAGAAAAATCGACAAGATTCAAAAGAACCTTGTCGATTTTTGGTAGCGGTAACTAGATTCGAACTAGTGACACTGCGGGTATGAACCGCATGCTCTAGCCAACTGAGCTATACCGCC
>JAXJRQ010000040.1:0-2439 GCA_036310525.1 Clostridia bacterium | reverse complement strand
GAGGTACATATGAGTATAAATCACATAATCAAGCTCGCTCAATACAAAACCGATAGCGGCAGGCTACCCCTCCACTTTCACACAGACCACGAAATTATTTTTGTTAAAGAAGGAGTCGTGGAGATTGTCGTAAACGGCAAATCAATTATAGCTTCTAAAGGTGATATGGTCTTTCTTAGTAATTTTGAATCACATTCTACCAATATTATTAAAACCCCCTACAAGCGATACACTATAACAATCTCACCGTCAGTATTTGAAGACCAGATTGACGATATATCTCTTATTTCCATGTTTAAAAACAGATCTTCCGATTTTAACCATATTATACATATGAACAGCTTTGATTTGATACAAATATGGCTTGACAAAATTATCAGCGAACTGACTTCTCAGATTGAAGATAAATACACTAACGAGCTGCAACTCATGTATTTGAAAGAAATTCTGATTTACGCATTTCGTGAACAATCCAATTCTGTGCCAATTTCGGATGCAGATAAGGATATAACAAAACTCATTTTTCATGTACAAAGTGTAATAGATGATCATTATACTGAAAACATCAAAATATCCGATATATGCAAAAACGTGCACGTTTCAGCACCATATTTTTCGCAGAAATTCAAAACGCTTACCGGATACAGTCCAAAACAATATTTAACTCATATACGACTGAATCATGCCGCAAATGAAATCATATCATCAAAAGGCTCTGTAACAGACATCGCATTTGATGCAGGATTCAGTGACATAAACAATTTTCACAGAAAATTCAAAGAACGATTTTTATTGACACCGGTAGAATTCAGAAAAAAATATATAGACGGAACGCTGGAGCTATACCCCGGACGCTTATAACATATAAGCGTCCGTTTTTTTGTGAAAAAGACAAGTTTCGATGATTAATTGACAAAACACAGCATTGACTTCAAATTCCGTAAATCGTATAATTAATTTTATATAAAACAATTCTAATCCACACAAAGGAGCAAAAAATGATTATTGATAAAGCTGAAATAAAAAAAATGGCAGAACGCTTAGGAGTTCCCCTGACAGGCATCGCACCCATACACCGTTTTACTGCTGATGGTGACAGATTTGGACTTCTCAGTCTTAAACCTGACACAAAATCAGTCATTGTTATGGGATTTCCCATAAACCGAGGTGCACTTCGTGGTGTTGAAGAAGGGACAAATTGGGGCGCTGTAAATACAGGAAGTCCTAATCAGCCGATGATAATTCCTGCAGTTACATATAAGTTCTGCAAAGCTTTTGAACAAACTTATGGATATGAGGCAACCTGCCTAACAAAAATATCTTCATCTGCAATAAAACAGGACAGCGATGTTCCGGCTGCAAACTCTGTTATGTTTTTTGAATATGCCGCCTACGCCGCAGGTCTTGGCGAAATTGCAATGGGAAAATTCCTTCTTACAGAGAAATTTGGCACAAGGCAGTATTTTGCTGTAATTTTAACTGATGCAGAAATAGAACCGGACGAAATTTTCAAGAAAAATATATGCG
This sequence comes from Clostridia bacterium, assembly GCA_036310525.1. Classification (GTDB taxonomy): domain Bacteria; phylum Bacillota; class Clostridia; order UBA1381; family UBA1381; genus UBA4716. The sequence goes on along the minus strand of JAXJRQ010000040.1, from coordinate 912 downwards.
ACAATTGTATGGAATGTGTAAAGGCATGCCCAAATCAAGCTATAAATACACAAAAAATCGCAACAGAAAATGTTGCCGGCCAAGACATCAAATGGTATGAGCTTTGCCTTGAAAGATGCTTTATATGTCAGACAGGAGCCCTCAGCAATCAGTATCTGGACGACGGCGATTTTAACATCCTTAACCGTGGTGCAAAAGCAATGACTGCCGGAGTTGAGCCTACAAGAATAACTGCAGCCTGCGGCAGAGCCTGCACTGCACATCTTGAGAAAACAATTTTAAAAGACAAGTTTGTTAATCCTTTCAGGAGTAGGTGATAAAATGTTAAGTAAAGAAAAATTAATTGAACACTGCAAAAAATGCGGTGCTGACCTGGTGGGCGTTGCTTCAATTGACAGATTTGAAGGAGTAGAGGCTGCCGGTGATCCGAGATTTATTCTTCCAAGAGTAAAAAGTGTAATCGTTCTTGTACACAGCATCCCAAGAGGCTGGGTACGTGGCTACGAAAGCCATTCTGAATGGGAAACTGCATATAAACGAGGTGGATTTCTTGATTCGTCATTGACTATAGAAATAGCATACAACATATGTACATATATAGAAGACTGCGGTTTTGATGCCGTACCCTTATATCAATATCCTATCGAAATGAGGGGACACGGCATAAGAGTCAAGCCCGGAAATCCTGAGCCTGATGTGGTAATTGATACAATGTATGCAGCTCATGCTGCCGGGCTCGGCCAGTTCGGCAAGTGCGGACTGTTCCTGACTCCGGAATTCGGTCCACGTCAGCAGTTTACCACAATACTTACAAATGCGGAGCTTGAGGCGGACGAAATTCAGGAAAAATCAATTTGTGACAACTGCGGAGAATGTATCACCGCTTGTCCTGCCCGGGCAATATCCGAACTG
>JAXJRQ010000039.1:0-6660 GCA_036310525.1 Clostridia bacterium | reverse complement strand
GTATACAATTGCAAACAATTATATTTGTAGGGACCGGCCTCCGGACGGTCCGTATAAAATTAATCATAAACGGACAGTCGAGGACGCCTGTCCCTACAGCGGGATAATTATTTACGTCACCGATAAATTACAATTTGTTTATTATTTGTTTATTATTTATTCGCCTTATCCAGTGCCTGATCAATATCAGCAATAATATCATCGGCATTTTCGATACCTACGCTGAAACGTACAAGGTCGGGACTTACACCGCATTCTTCAAGCTGTGCGTCGGTCATTTGTCTGTGGGTTGTGCTTGCAGGATGAAGCGCACAGGTTCTTGCGTCTGCTACGTGAGTAACAATAGCGGCAATTTCAAGACCGTTAAGGAATTTAACAGCCGCTTCTCTTCCGCCCTTTACACCGAACGATACTACGCCTGCAGCACCGTTAGGAAGATATTTATCAACCAACGGCTTATATTTGCTTGACTCAAGTCCGGGATAATTTACCCACGAAACTCTGTCGTCATTTTCAAGGAATTTTGCAACCTTTAATGCATTTTCGCTGTGACGGGGCATTCTAAGATGCAATGTCTCAAGACCGAGATTTAAAAGGAATGCATTCATGGGTGCAGGTGATGAACCCAAATCACGCATCAGCTGTGCTCTTGCTTTTGTGATAAACGCCTGATTTCCGAAGCTTTCAGTATAAACAACGCCGTGGTATGATTCATCGGGAGTTGTAAGACCGGGGAATTTACCGCTTGCCGCCCAGTCAAACTTACCGCCGTCAACTATTACACCGCCAAGTGCACATGCATGACCGTCCATGTATTTTGATGTAGAATGGATAACAATATCTGCACCGAATTCAAACGGACGACAAAGCACTGCTGTTGCGAATGTGTTGTCCACTATCAGCGGAATACCGTTGTCATGAGCAACCTTTGCAAACTTTTCAATATCAAGAACATTAAGCGCAGGATTTGCAATTGTTTCGCCTATAACCGCTTTTGTGTTCGGGCGCACTTCCTTTACAAGTGTTTCGTAATCATCATCGAGATTTACGAAGGTTGTTTCGATACCGAATCTTGCAAGTGTAACACCGAGCAGATTAAAAGTTCCTCCGTAAACAGCCGCCGAGCAAAGCACGTGGTCGCCTGCGCCTGCAATAGTCATAACCGACATAAGTGTTGCCGCCTGACCTGATGATGTGAGCATTGCTCCGCTTCCGCCCTCGAGGTCTGCGATTTTCGCCTCAACTGCGCCTGCTGTAGGGTTGGCAAGTCTTGTATAGAAATAGCCTTCTGCTTCAAGGTCGAAAAGCTTTCCCATATATTCCGCAGTGTCATATTTATATGTTGTACTCTGATATATCGGCAAAACTCTTGCTTCGCCATTTTCGGGTTTATAACCGCTTTGTATGCATTTTGTTTCTATTTTCATTGTTATTGACTCCTTTATTTAATTTTAATCTTATATTATCATATTATATCGTTTTTTGCAAGTATCTTACTTCAAAAAAAGAAACATATATACCGAAATTCCACCTTCACGCACTGAACAAAAAAATTAATGCCGGCATATTATATACTGTTCATAAGAAAGATTATTTCGGTAATGCAGAAAGGCTGTGATATATATGTTTGAATCAATTTCAGTCATCGGCGGCGATATGCGCTCGCTTACGCTTTGTGAGGAGCTCAGAAAATCCGGATACAGGGTATTTTTATATGGTTTTGAAAATGCGCCGATAGCCGATATGCGGATTCGTACAGAAGCTTCACTAAGCTTCACGCTTGACTCGGATATTGTGATACTGCCCGTACCCGTAAGCTTTGATACGAAAACGCTTAATATGCCGTTTTCCGACAAGGAGGTACGGCTTGATGAAATTATTGAAAAGATAAATCCGCTTTCGGTTGTGTTCGGCGGACGTATAAATAAAGAGCTTGCAGAGGCTTTTGAAAAGCGTGGTATTGCATTTCGTGACTACATGACCCGTGAGGAGCTTGCCGTTAAAAATGCAGTTCCCACCGCAGAGGGCGCAATTGAAATTGCCATGGCTAAAACACCGTTTGTTCTGCACGGCAGTAAGTGTCTTGTTTTAGGTTACGGAAAAATAGGTAAAATTCTTTCGCAGATGCTTTACGGACTCGGCGCTCAGACATATGTCGAAGCACGTAAATTTGCCGACCTCGCAATGATAGAGGGGCATGGCTACGAAGCTGTTCCGCTTTGTGAGTTGAAAAACCGTATACATGAATTTGACGTAGTCTTTAACACCGTACCGTCGCTTATTTTACCCGAAACTATTCTTGAAAATATGAATAAGCATACTCTGATAATCGACCTTGCCTCAAAGCCCGGCGGTGTGGATTTTGAAGCTGCAAAAAAACTCCAAATACAAGCAATTCACGCACTTTCACTGCCCGGAAAGGTTGCACCCGTTACATCGGGAATGATTATCAGGGACACCATACTTAATATTCTGACTGAAATGGGGGTGTAGAACGTGGATTTATCTGATAAAACCATAGGTTTTGCCATGTGCGGTTCATTCTGCACATTTTCAAAGGCGGTTTGTGCGCTTGAGGCGCTAAAACAGACAAACGCAAATGTAATTCCGATTATGAGCGAGATTTCCTGCTCTACCGATACACGATTCGGGAAAGCGGAGGACTGGTGCAATAAAATAAGGGAAATAACAGGCAATGAAATTATAAAATCCGTAAAGGAGGCTGAGCCGATAGGCCCACGGGGACTGCTCGATTTACTTGTTGTGGTGCCATGTACGGGTAATTCGCTTGCAAAAATCAGTAACGGAATTGCCGATACATCAGTCACTATGGCGGTTAAGGCGCACCTTAGAAATGCAAAACCTGTACTTATTGCCGTTTCCACAAACGACGGTCTTGGCTGTGCCGCAAAAAATATCGGCGCACTTATGAATTATAAGGGGATTTATTTTCTGCCGTTCTCTCAGGACGACTGCGAGAAAAAGCCAAACTCACTCGTGGCTGATTTCTCAAAGCTCAACGAGGCGTGTGAAGCGGCTCTGGAGCATAAACAATTACAGCCGGTACTGTGCTGTTGACATAGATGCACAAATGTAAAGGATACAGCTGCCGCGGCAGCTGTATCCTTGCGGCAAATTATTGAATAAGTTAATTGTCTGATTAATTTTAAGAAATGATTGTTGTTTATATATTTTGAAATAAAAAGAAAATTCCGCAATGCGGAATTTTCTTTTTATTTCAGTATGTACTTTTATCAATTAAGTTCATTGTCGATTGCTTCTGCAGCGGCTTTACCTGCACCCATCGCAAGAATAACCGTAGCGGCACCTGTTACAACGTCACCGCCTGCATAAACATGTTCTTTTGAGGTTTTACCCGTTTCATCAGCAACAATACAGCCTCTTCTGTTTGTTTCAAGACCTTCTGTTGTCTTTCTGATAAGCGGATTAGGTGTCTGACCGATAGCCACAACAACGGTATCAATATCAATAACCTCTTCACTGCCCTTTATTTCAATAGGACTTCTTCTGCCGCTTTCGTCAGGCTCACCAAGCTCCATTTTAATAACTTCCATACCTGTTACCCAGCCATCCTCGTTGCCGAGAATTTTTGTAGGATTCTGCAACAGCTTAAATTCAATTCCCTCTTCTTCTGCATGGAAAACCTCTTCTGCTCTTGCTGGAAGCTCTTCCTTACCACGTCTGTAGATAATATACACGTTATCAGCACCAAGACGCTTTGCACTTCTTGCCGCATCCATAGCAACGTTACCGCCGCCAAGCACTGCTACATTTTTACCCACATAAACAGGTGTATCATAGTCGGGGAATTTATATCCCTTCATAAGGTTAATTCTTGTAAGGAATTCATTTGCACTGTATACGCCGTTAAGACTTTCGCCTTCAATACCCATAAATCTGGGGAGACCTGCGCCCGAACCGATATACACTGCATCGTAACCCATTTCGTCAAACAGCTCGTCAACAGTAAGTGTTTTACCTATAACAACGTTTGTTTCAATCTTAACGCCCATTGCCTTAAGAGTTGAGATTTCCTTCTGAACAATGTCCTTGGGAAGTCTGAATTCGGGAATGCCATACATAAGCACACCGCCTGCTGTATGGAATGCTTCGTATATTGTAACCTCATAGCCTCTCTTTGCAAGGTCACCTGCAACAGTAAGTCCTGAAGGACCTGAGCCTACAACAGCAACTCTTTTACCGTTTAATGAGGGTACACTTATTTCATCCTCAACATTTTTCATGTGATAGTCAGCAACGAATCTTTCAAGTCTGCCGATAGCCACGCTTTCGCCCTTAATGCCTCTTACACACTTTGACTCGCACTGCTTTTCCTGCGGACATACACGGCCGCATACTGCCGGAAGCGCATTTGTTTCCTTGATTTTCTGATATGCTTCCTCAAACTTACCCTCTGCAACAAAAGCGATAAATTCAGGGATTTTTACGCTTACGGGACATCCCTGCATACAGGGCTTATGCTTACAGTTAAGACATCTTTGTGCCTCGTCTATAGCCATTTCCTCGGTATAACCTGTTGTTACCTCGAGAAAGTTTTTGTTTCTTTCGTTGGGACACTGCTCCGGCATCGGATTTTTGTCCATTCTCATATTTGGCATGATTATAATCCTCCTTAGCAATAATCCTTATTCTGCGTGATTTGTTCTGCCTATTCTGCAGTGACCGTCAGCGCATGATTTTTCTTCGTATTCCTTAAACATTCTGCCACGCTTCATAGCGCTGTCCCAGTCAATCAGATGACCGTCAAAGTCAGGGCCGTCAACGCACGCAAACTTCGTCTCACCGCCGACAATTACACGGCATCCGCCGCACATGCCCGTACCGTCAATCATAACGGGGTTCATGCTGACTGTTGTGGGAATATCGTATTCCTTTGTGAGCTTACATACAAACTTCATCATCATAAGCGGTCCGATTGCGATTACTTCGTCAAACTTCTCGCCCGCTTCGATTTCCTTCTTAAGCATATCGGTAACAAAGCCCTGATTTCCGTTTGAACCGTCATCAGTTGCAATGATAAGCTTGTTTGCAACAGCCTTTAATTCTTCTTCAAGTATTACAAGGTCTTTATTTCTGAAGCCTGTGATAACAGTTACGTCCGCTCCGAGATTATGTAGCTTCTTTGCCTGAGGATATGCAATTGCTGTTCCAAGTCCGCCGCCGATAACGGCAACCTTCTTTTTACCCTCAAGAGGTGTGGGCATTCCGAGCGGTCCGGCAAAATCAAGAATTGTTTCGCCCTCTTCGATTGCCGCAAGGTCTTTTGTTGTTTTACCTACAATCTGTACGATAATCGTAACAGTACCCTTTTCTCTGTCAAAATCGGCAATTGTGAACGGTACTCTTTCACCGTATTCGTCAATTCTCAAAATTATGAACTGACCGGGTTCTGCCTTTCTTGCTACAAGCGGTGCTTCAATTTCCATCAGAAAAATCTGCGGATTAAGCACATTCTTTTTAACTATTTTATAAGCCATTTGTTTCACCTCATATAATTTCGTATCCAAAAATATTTTATGTTTTCAGCACGACAATATTAACTTACTTTTCTGCATAATAATTATTTTACCATATACAACCGAAACTTGCAATACAATTTCATCATTTTTTTACAAAACACTGCATATCCTGCGGTAAATCGGAACGAAATTTCAACAATTTGCCACTGATAGGATGCACAAGCTCCAGATAACATGAGTGAAGCGCATGTCTGTTAAACAGCGCCTTGTCCTCAACGCCGTACAGCCAGTCGCCCAGAAGCGGATTTCCGATATGGCTCATATGTACTCTTATCTGATGCGTTCTGCCCGTTTCCAGCTGAAGTTCAAGGAGAGTGTAGCCTTCCAGCCTTTCAATGACACGATAATGCGTAACGGCATAATCACCGTCAGCTCTTATACAGCGCTTGATAACTCCCTCTCTGCCTATAGGCGCATCAACCGTACCGTCCTTTTCCACGCTTCCGCACACAATCGCCATGTACTTTCTCCTGACATCGCCGTTTTTTAAGGCTTCACACAAAAGCGCATTTGAATGACTGTTTTTTGCCACGCACATCAGTCCCGATGTGTCCTTATCAAGACGGTTAACTGCACGGAATACGTGATTTTCGCCCTTTTGCTGCCAGTAGTACATAAGACCGTTTGCAAGAGTATTATCGTAATTTCCGGGCGAAGGATGTGTAGGCATATGCGGAGGCTTATCGACAATAATCAGGTCATCATCCTCATACACAACAGTAAAATCAAGCTTTACGGGAGCAATTGTTTCGGATACCTTGTCATGCGCACTGACTATGAGCGTATCATTTTCGTGAAGCTTTTCAATCACAAATTTACGCTCACCGTTTAAAACTATTCCGTCATCCGTCTTTTTAAGCTCCTTTATAAACGTACCCGACATTCCGCACTCATTATAAAGAAAATCCTTTATTGTTTTTCCGTCATATTCCTTTGGAATTTTATATTCAAAAACACGTTTCATGTTCTTTCCTCTCTTACAAAAATGAAAAGTCAGTCAGGAATGCAGAAAAATAGTGCAGAACGGGCGGAACGCAGTATTATGCGATTTTTCGCATAATACCAGTGCCCGACGGCGTATCCGCACCGACAAGACAGT
>JAXJRQ010000038.1:0-6860 GCA_036310525.1 Clostridia bacterium | reverse complement strand
ATCTTGAGCTTTTACAGCTCGGCTATGACAGATATGAAAACAGCATATGGTAAACCTTTAAATTTGGAGTGATAAAGATTTGTATAAGATAGTTTTGGTTGACGACGAGCGAATGGCAATAAAGGCACTTGCAAAGTCAATAGAATGGGAAAAATTTAATTTTGAGCTTTGCGCTGTATTCACCAATGGCTTTGATTGTCTGGATTTTCTTTCGGAAAATGAAGTCGATGCGGTTATTTCAGATATAAGCATGCCGCAGATGGACGGAATAGAAATGGCAAAAAAGATAAACGAAACCAATCCGCTCGTAAAAATTGTGCTTGCCAGTGCATACAAGAATTTTGATTATGCTCTTGAGGCAGTCAGGCTGAAGGTTTTTGATTATATAGTGAAGCCGTTTGAATTTAAAACAATGGAATCGCTTTTACAGAAGCTTTCGGAGGAAATATCAAAAGAAAAGTCGGAGAATAAGTACAATTTTATACACACAGAGGAAAATCTGAGAATACGAAAGCTTATCCTTGATTTTATCGAAAATAAGAACAGGGATTTTCTTGACAGGGAAATTCAGGTCAACGGTATTGATATACGGTATGTGCCGGCGGTTATGATGAACATTCAGATTCAGGAGTTTGAGGATTATCTCGAAAAAACATGGAAGTACGGAATAGACGGCGTGTACAATGCAGTAAATAACATCATCGGCAACGAAAATGCAATTGTGTTTCCGCTAAGGTATTCGTTTGATAATGTTTCGTTTATTCTTATGTCGGATAATATGAATTTTGATGTGTTTATCAGACAGATTGACAGCTTCCGTAACAGAATTGTGTCTGAGTGCTTTGAAATTCTAAATATGGGCATAAACGTTGACATTTTAAATATCGGAACAAGCATAGAAGAAATTGCAACCTCTCAGATACGTGAGAGCATAGGCGTGCAGATAAAAATGCTTATGTCAATCATAAACGAGCGCAATACTATGGGCATAAGCGAAAATATCGGAAGATTTTGCAGTGTTTTTGAAAAGGACGAGGAGATAATCCGTGCATATTGTCTTGGCATTTTAAATGAGCTGATAAATATTTTCGGGACAGAAAAGCTTAATCAGACAAACATCAACTACAGCGATATTTTTTATACAAAAAACATTCTCCAGCTTAAAGAAAAAACCGAACAGCTTTGCGTTTCAATATCCAATCATAACGAATACAAGGATGTGTATGATGCAATCACTGCGGCAAAAAATTATGTGATTGAGCATATAGGCGAGGGGATAAGTGTTGCTGAGGTGGCTGAGGTAGTGGACTTTTCGCCGTCATATTTCGGACGGGTTTTCCGTGAAAAAACGGGCGAAAAATACATTGATTTTGTAAACAGAGTGCGTATTGAGGCGGCTCAGAAATATCTGGCAAATACAGGCATGAAGGTTAATGAAATCTATGAAAAAGTAGGTTATAGAAGCCGTAATTATTTTTATAATATGTTTAAAAATATTACGGGCTGTTCACCTCAGGAATATCGTACAAAAATAAAGAATGAAAAATAGCAGGTGGTTTTATGGCGCTTTTTGAAAAAATAAAAAAGCTTACCGAAGCATACAACACAATAAAAAGCTACAGACACAAGAGCGTGTTTTACCGATTCTGGTTTTTAATAGTAATCGGTTTTGTTGCTGTGTTTGTTTCAGTGGTATTGCTTGTGGGAAATTACAATAATTCCAAATATTATAATAATATTTTCGCAATGCTTTCCAAGAACATGTATAATATGCGTAATTCACTTGACAGCGTATTTTCGGAAATAATTTCGGAAACGAAAAAAATATCCGAGAATGAAACTATAATGAAAGCATTGACTACTGACTCGACCGATAAAAAAGAAGAAATTTCGGAATTGCTCAGAAAAATACATTCCGAAACGGATTTTGTCAAATCCATTTATATATACAGTCTCAAAAATGACTATGTTTTTTCATCATCCGTAATTTACAAAAGTGCACCCATGTCTGAATTTGAGGACAATATGTGGCATGACACATATTACACAAGCGGAAGCGAGGTTTTTCTCAGACAGTATCCCGAAAACTCCATATTCCGCAAATGTATATCCGTGTGCAAAAAAATCAACGGAAGCGACGATATTGTTGCCGTATTTAATATAAATTACGATAAATTCAATATAATACGCAACAAAAATGTGCTTATGGACTATGAGATAAGTATGATAAATGATTCGGGTGTGATAATCTACAGCACCGATAACGAAAAAGTAGGTAAGGACGTAAACCTTTATAAGGATATGTGCAGTACATATTTTATGTCCGTCAATAATTACACCGTAAATTCAAAAAATACCTCCTCGTCGCTGTTTGAAAGCGTTCAGACGAAAAACGCACGTCTTTCAATAGTTGCCGAAATTTTAAAGAAAAACATTGATGATATGAGCGGAACCCGAAACAGAATAATCATCATTTCCTTTGGCGTACTGCTGATATTGCTCATACTTTCCGTTTTTATAGCCATAAAGTTTTACGGCTCCATTCTGGCGTTTATAGAGCGTATACCCCAAAACGGAAAGAATGAGAACGAAAACACCAATGAAATCAAAGAGATAGAAAACAGAATTTCAAATATAATCAATAAAAAATCCGAAACGGAGAGTGAGCTTGCCGAAAGCCTTATGCAGCTGCAAAAGGCGCAGTCTATTGCATTGCAGTCGCAGTTTAGTCCGCATTTTCTGTTTAACACTTTGCAAATGATAAATTCAATTGCGTTTGCGGAGTTCGGCGGCGACAGCGACATTTCCACAGCAGTCGGTCTTTTATGCGATATTTTGCGTGTAGCAATGGATACTACCGAATATACATGCAGACTGGGCGACGAAATAGACCTCGCCAAAAAATACATACAGCTTCAGAACATGAAATATGAAGATGCATTTGATGTGGATTTTGATATTGATGATGAAACTCTCGACATCACCGTTGCAAAGCTGTTTTTACAGCCCATTCTTGAAAATTCCATGCACCATGGTTTTGATGTCAGGTCGCAGAGCATGAAAATAAATATATTTGCGCATATAGTTGAGAATAAGCTGATAATCAAAGTCTCGGATGACGGTCTGGGTATGAGCGAGGAAAGAAAACAAGCGGTGTCACGAAGCCTTGATAACAAACAGCTTGAAAAGAAAAATTCTATCGGACTTTTAAACCTCAGTCAGCGAATCAAGCTTATATTCGGTTACGAATACGGCTGTAAGATTGACAATAACGAGGACAAGGGAGTTACGGTTACAATCACTTTCCCGTACAGATAAAATTTAAAGGAGCATCACGCAAAATGTATAAATGGAATACATCAAAAACACATAAAGGCTATGTAGCGCCCGTTCTCGGTAACGGCACAATGACTTTTCAGGCGGATTATGAGGGTACTATGCAGAGTATGCCTGATTTAAGCATAAAAAGCAATATGGATTTGCGGATATGGCAGGCTGGCAGACGCTATATGCATAAGTCAGACAAAGACCTGATTTCCTACGGATTTTTCGGACAGCGTGCGATTAAAAACGGCAAAGAATCTGTTTTAAAAGAAACTGAGCAAACCCTTGATACAAAAAATGCACTTATGCATACTGCATGCAGTTATGAAAACGATGTAAATATTAAAAGCGAAATATTTATACACTATGACTATAACCTGATTGCGGTAAAAAAAGAGGTTTACGGTACAGAGGAATTTTACTTTGATTATAATTTAGCCGATATAAAGCTTTCTGATAAGCTTCCCGAGCTTATGACGATAAAATCTGTTACAGAAACTCCGAACGGAGTTGAGGTTTTATATACTGTTGCGGCAGGAATGTATCCGTATGAGGGTATAATATGTGTATTTGGCGCAAACGGCGAAGAAATAACTGTAAACGGTAATAGATTTTCATTAAGCTCAGCTTCGGGCGGTGAGTTTTATATTCTTTTCTGTGATAATCTTGATTGCGAAAACTATACAGAGCATGCCCGTAAATTAAAAGATATGGTCATAGAACAGGGCTATGAAAAAATCAGGGAAGAGCATTGCAGAAAATGGAATGAATACATGAGCGAAGGCTTTGCTGTAATTGACGATGAACTGATAAACAAAGCATATAATACAGCGCAGTATCATTTGAAATGCTATACAACAAAATGGTCAATTCCCGTAGGCTTGAATAACGGGTCATGGCAGGGAAGATACTTTGCGTTTGATGAGTTTTATATGATGATGGGGCTTCTTACCTCAAATCATATGTCCGAGGCACGCAAGGTTCCGCAATTCAGATTTGACGGTCTTGAAACGGCGCTGTTTAGGTGCGGTACAAACAAGCATGAGCATCGTGGCGTGATGTATCCGTGGGAAACTCTCGAAAACGGAACAGAGGGCGGTCCGTCGGGATTCTGGCTTGACCATGTTTTTCATATGGCGTGCATATCTTGCGGTGCATACTTCTATTATAAGTTTAATAATGACAGAGATTTTCTTGAAAATATTGCGTATCCGATAATCAAAAACAGCGCACTCTACTATATCAATCACATGGTATATACAACGGAAAACGGCAGAGTCATTGTCGGAAAATGTACCGACCTTGAACGGCTTGGACCGCACAGAGAAAATCCGTATATGACAACATGCGGGGTTATAAAGACATTGCAGATTTTTGCTGAAATTTCCGCAATTCTTGGTTGTGATGGCGATTTTGCAAAAGAATGTACTGCTATATCGGAAAAACTGCTTCATGATTTACCTCATGACGGCGAAAAATACATACCTTATGCCGACTCCAAAGAAACGAGCATCGGTCTTTTGGGCGGTACATATCCGTTTGACGTTATTTCAAGAGACAGTAAGCTTCAGGAGCAAGGCATAAACAGCTATCTTGACAGTGAAAGCGTTGTCGGAAATATGTATGCAGTGGGAACGGGCGTGTGCTCGTGGTATATGACGTGGAAAGCGGTTGTTTTTGCAAGAATGAACAAGTGCGAAGAAACTGCTCAGGCAATACGGAATGCCGCTAAAAATTCGGGATATTTCGGTGAAATGTACGAAATAAACGATACCACAACAAACACCATTTTCAGACCGTGGTTTACTACGGCGGCAGGCATGCTTGTACATTCAGTAAATGAAATGCTTCTTACAAGTGATGAGGATGCAATTTATATTGCGCCTGCTTTATCGGAAAGTATCAAGGATTTTTCGTTTAAATTATCGGCGTATAATGATTTGTGTGTAGAGGTTGAGGTTAAAAATAATAAGATAGAAAAGCTCAGAATAACCGATACAAAAAATAACGGCAAAAAATTCGTCAGAGTTTTTATTCCCGAACATATTTTAACGGATAAAAACATTGGCGCAGTACGTGAAAAAAACATGCTTATCATTGAAACTGAATAATAAAAAACACCTCTCCCGAATTATCCGGAAGAGGTGTTTTAAGGCTTGACTTTATCAAGCAAAATATATATAATAGACAATCGTAATGACTTTGGTTTATCAGGAGAGTAACATGACAACAATACTTTTAATTGTAATATACATAGCGTTTATCGGTCTTGGAATACCCGACTCGTTGTTCGGAACGGCATGGCCCGTAATATACAGAGAGTTCGGTGTTCCGCTTTCATCGGCAAATTATGTCACCATTACCGTTATATTCGGAACGGTGTTTTCAAGTGCCTTAAGCGCAAGAATAATAAATAAAATAGGTACTGCAAAAATAACCGTTATCAGCACCGTAATGACAGCATTTGCACTTTTGGGGAGCGCATTTTCGGATAATATTCTTTTTATGTGTCTGTTCGGCATACCGCTCGGAATAGGCGCAGGTGCAATAGATGCGGCACTGAATAATTATGTTGCGCTTCATTATAACGCAACACACATGAACTTTCTTCACTGCTTTTACGGTGTGGGAGTGTCGCTGAGTCCGTATCTTATCTCGCTTGCCATTTCGGGAGACGGCGGATGGCGTGGCGGATATATGGCGGCGTTTTATCTGCAGATTATTATTTCAATAATTACAATTGTGTCGCTTCCTGTATGGAAAAAAGTCAATAAAAGCGGCATAGAAAGCAGAGACGGCGTAATAAAAATACTGAGTTTCAAGGAGCTTCTTAAGGTTCCTGCCTTGCCTCTTGTATGGTGCATATTTACCGGCTCGTGTGCTATTGAGTGCGTGTGCGGTTCATGGGGAAGTACGTTCCTTGTGGACTATAAAAATCTGCCGGCAGATACCGCCGCAAAGATTATTATGCTCTATTATCTCGGCATGACTTTAGGTAGATTTTTCTCGGGTATTCTTGCCACAAAGCTTTCAAGCTGGCAGATAATTTATATAGGCTTCAGTGTGGTTTTTGTAGCTATTGTAATGCTGTTTTTACCGCTGACCTGGCTTGGTGCAAGCCTTGCGCTGTTTATGATAGGCCTCGGAAATGGTCCCGTTTTCCCGAATCTCATACACCTTACCCCGAAAAATTTTGGTGAGGATATTTCTCAGTCGGTAATGGGCTCACAAATGGCAACCGCATACGTGGGCATAATGATTTTACCTGTGCTTTTCGGTGTGATTGCTCAGAAAATCGGAGTGTATATTTTTCCGCATTACCTTGCTGTGATTTTCGTGGTGACAATAGCGGCAATTTGTATGACAATAAAGGTTCTAAAACGTAATAATAAATATGAAGGATAACAACAGCTGTAATATAATAAATTGTAATTTATCGGTGAAATGTATATTCGAAGCGAAAGCCTCCCTTGTGTAAAGGGAGGTGGGTTTTGCGTAGCAAAACTCGGAGGGATTGTTCGTATATAATTAGCGAT
>JAXJRQ010000037.1:0-6208 GCA_036310525.1 Clostridia bacterium | reverse complement strand
ATCGATATAATCACATTTTATCTAATACTGTATAAATCCCATCGACTTACACAACGCTATAAAGACTGTATAATCCGGATGCCAAACTGCAAAAATGAACTGAATTGTCTTTTAATGCACCTAAGGTGCAATTCATTGAGTTTACCCTGTAAACTCATTATAGCACAATAAATTATTTTTTACAACAACATTTACACTGATACTGCAAGATCTACTGTCTGAGAGTTTTTACCCTCACCCTGCCCTTTTTATCAGCAATTATCCGTATATCTCCATATAAATCCGTACGCAAAATCTGCGAAGACGAAATCCGCTTAAGCATCGTATCGGACGGTGTGCCGTAAGGGTTATCCTCGCCTGCGCTTATCACCGAGAATACAGGTGCAACAGCATTGTAAAACGCCTCACTTGTTGAGGTTTCAGAGCCATGGTGTGCAAGCTTTAACACCTCTGCCTTTTTGACCTTTCCTTTTTCCAGGAGATTTTTTTCTGCAAATGCAGTCATATCGCCCGTAAACAGACAGTTAAACCCGCCGTAGCTTACATCCATAAGCAAAGATGTATCGTTTTCATCGTCGCTTTTTAAGGTTATTGCATCGGGTACTGTTATATCAACTATTAATCCGTCATCAAATGTTATTTTCGTATTTTTAGTTATATAAAAAATCTCTGTACCATGTTCTTTGGCGGCTGTTTCGAGCTTTATGCGCCACTCACTTCCGGGAAGTGAATCGGGCATAAACAGATTTTTAACATGAAGATTTTCCACAGCCGCAACTATCCCCTGTACATGGTCACCATGATAGTGACTCACGAATGCGGCATCAATCTGCATTGCACCGTCGTGTATTATATAAGGAAGAAAAACACGTTCTCCTATATTATAATCAGAATATGCGCTTCCGCCGCCGTCGATAAGAATGTTTTCATTCACCGTATGTATAAGCGCACCGTCGCCGTGACCGACATTAACAAAGCTGATTTGTACCTTGTTAATCATAGCTGTTCCGTTAAGAACTGAACACGCAAACAACGCCGCTGACGCAACCGCAAATTTCTTTGCAATATCGTTTTTCTTACCAATTATATATACAATTGCACCAACAAGCAGAAAATGTGCCGCAATAACAGTCAAAGGCGGTGATGCAAGATGAATTTGGGACATGGGAAGCTTTTCTATAATATAAGGAAGCTCCGCCATTACTGCCGCAAAAGCCGCCACCGCATTACCGACAACGGGAGCAGTACCAAAAACAGCAAGCATCAAAATAAGAATCGGCGAAAGCACCATTATACCAATAACTGACGCAAGCATTATGGGTGCGGCAATCACCATATACGGAGAAACCGCACCGAAATAATACGCTATAAGCGGCAGAATAAGAATTGAAGACATCATCTGAACCTTAATTGTGTTATAAATCCAGCCTTTATTCAGATGATCGTCAATATTCCAGCACTTACGGATTATCACCGCATTCACATTCGACAAAACATATCCCACATCCTTTAAAATCAGCGGATTGATAAGTCCCGATATAAGAGTCGTGGTGAAAATAATGTCACTTTCGTTTGCTTTCTTAAACAGCCGTCTTGACAGAGGCAAAGCCGCCGCAAACATAAAGGTACGCACAAACGAAGCTTTGTCTATATTAATAAGTATGTAAAACAGAGAAATGAGAATTGTAAGTCTGTCCCGATGCTTTTTATGAACCTTTCCTGCTAAAGCACCCATAATCAAATTCAAAAGCATTATATGTATATATGCAGGATAAAACAAGCTTTTTGTTCCCGTTTTTTCAAGGACATTTTTCGTTTGTTCGGAAAAATCCTTTCTGTATCCGATAATGACCGCTTTGAGAGCCGCAGCAATGTCGCCTTTGTAATAATTATCAATCAATCCGGCAATACTGTATTTCAGGTCGGTAAATAATGTAAAAATACGTGGCATATGCACAGCATTTTCTGCCATAAAAGCCTTTTTGGCAGTTAAGCGAGCAGAAATGTTGTACCGTCTGTAGTATTCTTCAATATCATACTCACCGCCGTTTTGCTTTTGCGGAAGTGTTCTGAGCTTTCCGTTAAAAGTAACTGTATCACCGTATTCAAATTTAACCGGCGAATAAACAATAATATTTGAGCGAATTTTATTACCGTTAAGCTCATGTACAGTGACATTGTATTTCATCACATCGCCGGTCCTTTCGCCAAAATCGCTTATACGCCCTGTAACAGTAACATTTTGCGACAGGTACGGGGAAACAGGACTAAATTCAGGTGAAGTTTTCACCTTATAAACAACATTCCCCAGCACGAAAAACATGCACATTATAACAACAGCAAAATCAGGCTTTCTTCTTATTAAAGAGCGCACAAAGCATACGCTGATTGTTCCAATGCAGAGAAACACCGTCAGGCTGAAATTAATTTCCGCAGCGCTGTAAACGCCTAAAATAAAGCATATTGATATTATCCGTATATCCATTATTACCCCTAAGTATCTTTTGTATATAAAGAATTATAGCAAAAACGGCTATGCATTTCAACTTTTGACACGTAATATTACAGTAATTTTGTCTGCATGTAATCTGTTTGTAATATTGTAATATTCAGAAAACGCTCATTTTTGTGAAACTTTTACAAATGATAGCACCTAAAATTAGTTGTTTTTATGTATCCGTCATACAAAAAGCGCTGATTTTTTACATGAATTTCAGCTTTTGTTACTGTTATGTTACAAATTTAAGACAAAATATTTCAAAAAAGTATTGACAAATGAAAATATTGGGTGTATAATGGGTTTTGTAATGTTTTTGAAATATTGCAGTAAAAAGAGTGTAATTTGGTAATGTTAACGAAATAATCGGTTCTTTACACTCAACTCAGGAGGTTTTATATTTATGAAGAACTTAAAACATTCAATTGTTGCTATAATAGCAGTTGCAATGATTAGTTCGCTATCGGCAGTACAATCAGCCGACACAAAAAAATCAAAGTACATTGCATCGGGCATCAATACCGGTGCCGCTTCATCAAGCATAAGCATACAGGCTGACGCAGAAGAAGCAGAAGAAGCAAAAGAAGAAAATGCAGAAGCAGAGGAAGAATACAGCATTGAAGCTGAAATTGAAATGCATCCCGAAGCAGCTGCAAAGGTGAACCTTGAAAAAGCGTATACATCACTTACAAGCGGAACACTTAACGTAAGACAGTCACCCTCAACAGAAGCCGAGGTTACAGGCGAACTGACAGCTTGTCAGGAGGTTACTGTTTTAGGAAGCTCCGAGGGATGGTGTGAGATTTCATATGACGGCGGAAAAACAGGCTATGTTATTGCTGAGTCACTCACAACTGACAAGTCCCTTGCAGAATACAACGCAATGAACTACAACCACTACAAAAAGGCAGTTGTTCAGTCATTCGGCGATGTATTGAGAGTTCGTTCAGGTCCGAGTACATCAACCAGCATCATTACTCAGCTTTCAGACAACACTCCCGTAGTTGCACTCTGGTCAGAGGGTGATTTTATCAGAATTGCTTACGGCGAAAACTACGAAGAGGGTTATGTTATAAACACAGGCATCGACCTTACGGGAGAATGGCTTGAAAAATCAGTAGTTTCAAATAAGCAGGCAGAGGTTGCGGCTGCAAAGGCTGCGGCTCAGCGTGAAAAGGAAAGAAAAAATGCAGCAATGAAGGAGTCAGAGATAACATCAAATGCTCCTGCATCATCAAAAGGACAGGCTATCGTAAACACTGCAATGAAATATCTCGGCGTTCCTTATGTATGGGGCGGTACTTCCCCAAGAGGCTTCGACTGCAGCGGTCTTGTTCAGTACGTATGCAGAAAGAACGGTATCAGCGTTAACCGTGTTGCCGCAGACCAGATAAGAAACGGCACGAGAGTAAGCAAGAGTAACCTTCAGCCCGGAGACCTTGTATTCTTCGGTAAGGGCAGAATCCATCACGTAGGTATCTACGTTGGTAACGGAAACATGATTCATGCTCCTCAGACAGGCGACGTTGTTAAGGTTGCTTCAATAAATACCCGTTATTATACTTCACAGTATGCGGGTGCTACAAGAGTATATTAATTGACCTGCTTTTCGCATAAAAGCGAAAGCAAAACCCCCATGGTGAAAGCGTCGGGTTGCTAAGGACATTAAAAAAATAAGCGGTGTAACTATTGCGGTTGCACCGCTTAGTCCATTTTTTACGCACTTTTTTCATTGCATATTTCATCCATTAAAGCAAGTAGTTCTTTTTCATCAGGTATGCTGATTAGTCCTACTGCCGTAAAGTAGATGTCTATTTTAACTCTGCGATGTTTGAATTTTTCATCGGGGTTGTGGACATCTATTCTTTTTATCAGGGTGTTTACGATAGTCGGTGTAAGTTCTTTTAAATCAGTACATTGCCTTATCGTTTGCAGAAAAACTTTCAAATCAACATTCTCTTGTTCGGCATTTTCAATATCCTGCTCTGCTTTTGAAATAGCTTCATAAAGTTCCTTTTGCTCAAGCTCATAAGTTGCAGATAATCTTTCAAAGCGTTCATCGGATATCTTCCCAAGTGCATTGTCCTCATAAAGCTTTGTAAGCACACGGTCAATTTCTGCAATACGATTTTTAGACTGTTCAAGATTTTGCTTTGCCATTTTCAGATTGTGTTGTTTACTCAATTTATGTTGCTTTGCAAACAAGTAAAGGAATACTGGCTCAAACTGACTTATGTACTCAGCAACATTCTTTATTGCAGTCAAAACCAATTCTTCAAGCACAACATTTCGGATAAAATGTATTGTGCATTTGCCTCTGTTGTCTTTATACTGTGAACATCTGAAAAATTCAGCATCTTTATCAATGCTTTTTGAAGCACAAAAATAAAGCTTTGAACCGCAATCCGCACAATATGCAAGTCCTGAAAATAAACTAGTTCTTCCCGTCACGGTGTTTCTCCTTCTGTGTTTCTTTAATTCCTGAACTCTGTTCCAAGTATCTTCATCAATAATCGCTTTCTGAGTGTTCGGTATAATCTGCCAATCATTTTCGTCGTTATAAATTGTCTTATGTACTTTATAACTTAGTACCGATGTCTTGAAATTAACTGTGCATCCTGTGTATTGTATATTTTCCAAAATATGATTCACGCTATTTTCAGACCATTGGTAAATCCCTTTTTGCAATTTGTTTGATGTCGGTCTGCCAACGGATAAATAATATGCGGTAGGTGTCATAATTTTTTCTTGTTCAAGCCTTCTCGCAATTTTGGTTGGTCCAAGACCTTCAAGACATAATCTGAAGATATATCGAACATTGTCTGCAACAGCATCATCAATTATCCATTGCTTTGAATCATCTGACGATTTCATATATCCATAAGGAACTGCTGATGAAACCCTTTCACCCTTATCAGATTTAGACCTCCATACTGCACGGATTTTTTTGCTCGTCTGTGCAGCATACCATTCATTAAAAATGTTATGAAATGGCATCATTTCTGTGCCACCACTTTGAGAGGTATCAACATTTTCCTGAATGGCAATAAACCTTATACCAAGTGTAGGATATGTTATTTCAAGATATTTACCAACTTCAAGATAGTTTCTGCCGAAACGGGATAAGTCTTTTACAACGATTGTTGCAACCTGACCTGCTTCTGCAAGTGCTTGCATTTCTTTGAAACCATTCCGTTCAAATGTGGTTCCTGATATGCCATCATCCACAAAAAAACGAGGGTTCGATAATTTGTGCGTTTTTGCATATTGCATAAGGATTTCCTTTTGGTTTGATATACTGTTGCTTTCGCCGTCTATGCCGTCATCTTGTGAGAGTCTGCAATAGAGGGCGGTAATTTTTTCTATGCTTTCGGTTTGTTTTTTCATTTTATTCTGATTCTCCTTCCTAAACTAAACCGAGCATTGCATAAGGTGTTTCCATTATACAATGCCCGACAAAGTTCTACAATTTTATGAAAGTATTAAATTTTTGAATTGTTCCAACAATGTTTGCTTTCCTGATAGATCAAAGCTCGTTGACACCACGTATTCCGTATTGCCGATTTTAGTTGTAAAATTAAGCTCGTCAAGCGGATGTTTTATTTCATGGCGTTGTCTTTTGTTTACGTCAAGATAGTATTTGAGGTTTTCAAAGCTCTCGTTTTCATCAACTTTTGCTCTATTGACCACAATAATTGGAACAGGTTGTAT
>JAXJRQ010000036.1:0-34854 GCA_036310525.1 Clostridia bacterium | reverse complement strand
TGGTATGGGTGTTGTTATAGGTGAAACCACCATAATAGGAAATGACTGTACCATATATCAGGGCGTGACGCTTGGCGGTACAGGTAAGGAAAAAGGAAAGAGACATCCTACTATAGGCAATAACGTTATGATAGGCAGCGGTGCCAAGATACTTGGTCCGTTTAAAGTAGGCGATCATGCCAAAATCGCCGCCGGTGCGGTTGTTTTGTCGGAGGTTCCCGAAGACTGTACGGCGGTAGGTATTCCGGCACGTGTTGTAAGACGTGCAGGTCAGGTGGTTGACTATGACCTCGACCAGGTTAAAATTCCTGACCCGCTTACTCAGCAGGTATGTACTTTGTCGGTGCATCTGACAAAGCTTGAAAAAGAAATTGAAGAATTGAAAAAGAGGAATGTCGAAAATGAAAATTTATAATACTCTGACACGAAAAAAAGAAGAATTTATTCCTATTGATAAGAATGAAGTTAAAATGTATTCATGCGGACCTACCGTTTATGATTACTTTCATATAGGAAACGCAAGACCTTTTATCATTTTTGATACTATGCGCCGTTATCTTGAATTTTCGGGTTATAAGGTGAAATTTGTTCAGAACTTTACTGATGTGGACGATAAAATGATTAAACGTGCAAACGAAGAAGGTATCACGGTAAAGGAGCTTGGCGAAAGATTTATTGCTGAGTATTTTGAGGATGCTAAAGCTTTGGGTATTCAAGAAGCAACCATTCATCCGAAAGCTACTGAAAATATTGATGCAATAATTGCGGTTATTGAGAAGCTTATTGAAAACGGATATGCTTATAATGTTGACGGTAATGTGTATTTTTCGACAAAGAAATTTGACGGATACGGAAAACTGTCACATCAGCCGCTTGACGACCTTGAAGCAGGAGCGAGAATAGATATTAATGAACATAAAAATGATCCTATGGATTTTGCTTTATGGAAAGCACAGAAGCCGGGTGAACCGGCATGGGAAAGTCCGTGGGGAATGGGAAGACCGGGCTGGCATATTGAATGTTCGGCAATGGTAAATAAGTATCTTGGCGAAACAATTGATATTCATTCAGGCGGTCAGGATCTTATTTTCCCACATCATGAAAATGAAATTGCACAGAGCGAGTGTGCAAACTGCAAGCCGTTTTCAAATTACTGGATGCATAACGGTTATATCAACATAAATAATCAGAAGATGAGTAAATCACTTGGCAATTTCTTTACTGTTCGTGATATACGCAAAAAGTACGAGAGCGAAGTAATACGTTTCTTTATGCTCAGCGCTCATTACAGAAATCCGATAAATTTTGCCGACACACTTATGGAACAAGCAAAATCAGCTGTAGAAAGAGTTTATACATGTCTTGAAAATCTTGATTTTCTTCTTTCAAACAGCGAAGAAAAGGATGTATGCGAGAAGTGTGGTGCGATAAGCGCAAAGCTTGACGAATGTCGTCAGAAGTTTATTGATGCGATGGATGATGATTTGAATACAGCTGATGCAATTGCGGCTATTTTCGACATTGTATATCTTGCAAATACTGAAATAACAGCAGATGCAGCAAAACAGGTTATTGAAAAAGCAATAAACCTTATACACGAGCTCGGTGCCGTTCTGGGACTGTTTATGAAGGACACAAAGAAAACACTCGACGAAGAGGTTGAAGAACTTATACAGAAGCGTAACGAGGCAAGAGCCGCAAAAAACTGGGCGGAAGCTGATGCTATCAGAGATAAGCTTAAGGAAATGAACATCGTACTGAAGGATACTCCCAATGGTGTTCAATGGAGTATTGTTCAATGATAAAAACCGATAAAAAACCAGAACAATATGCGCCGCTTGTGCTTGCGTATATAGGCGATGCAATATATGAAGCGTATGTAAGGAGCAGAGTAATTGAGGAAAATCCCGATATGCCTGCTTATAAGCTTCATAATAAATCTGTAAAATACGTAAAAGCACATGCACAGGCAAACAGTATACATGCAATGACAGAAATGCTCACAGAGGAAGAAATGGCTATTTTTAAGCGAGGAAGAAATGCAAAATCACCGACAACCGCAAAGAATGCAACCCTTGTTGACTATCGTCATGCTACAGGTTTTGAAGCGTTAATAGGCTATACTTACATTTCGGGTAATACTGAAAGACTTCATACGCTTATGAAATCAGCCTATGAAAACGCACTTGAGAAACCAAACAATTAAGTCGTATTTGAGCTTTGCTTAAATAATATATTAGGAGGAAGAAGAATAATGAACGAAAAAAGAGTTACAGAACTTTCAATTATTGCAAATAAAGTTCGTAAAAACGCTTTGACGGCAGTCTACAGCGCAAATTCGGGACATCCGGGTGGTTCACTGTCAGTTGCCGACTTACTTACATTACTTTATTTTGAGGTAATGAATGTTGATCCGAAAAATCCGAAAGCTGAGGACAGAGACCGTTTTGTTTTGTCGAAGGGTCATTGTGCGCCTGCACTTTACGGTGTTTTGGCTGAAAAAGGATATTTCCCGGTTGAAGATTTGAAAACATTCAGACATACGGACAGTTATTTGCAGGGACATCCTGATATGAATAAGGTACCGGGCGTTGATATGTCGACAGGTTCACTGGGTCAGGGCGTTTGCGTAGCAGGCGGTATGGCTCTTGCAGGAAAGCTTGATAATAAGGATTACAGAGTATACTCTGTTTTGGGAGACGGCGAAATAGAAGAAGGTCAGGTATGGGAGCTTGCAATGTTTGCACCTCATTATAAGCTTGATAATCTTACGGTGTTCGTTGATTTTAACGGATTGCAGATAGATGGAGATATTACAAAGGTAATGAATCCTACGCCTATAGATAAGAAATTTGAAGCGTTCGGCTGGCATGTAATTGTTACTGATGCACACGATTTTAATAAATTGCTTGAAGCTGTTGAAGAAGCAAAGGCTACAAAGGGACAGCCTACAGCTGTTATAATGAAATCTACAAAGGGTAAGAATGTATCCTTTATGGAAAACAACGCAGGTTGGCATGGTATGGCTCCGAATGAAGAGCAGTACAATCAGGCAATCGCTGAGTTGGATGCAATAATCGCTAAGCTGGAGGGGGATTTATAATGGCAAAGATAGCTACAAGAATATCATACGGTGAGGCACTTGCAGAGTATGGCAGTGACTCAAGAATTGTTGTATTGGACGCAGACCTTTCCAAATCAACAAAAACAGAAATGTTTGAGAAAAAATATCCTGAACGTTTTATAAATATGGGTATTGCAGAAGCTAATATGATGACTGTTGCTGCAGGTCTTGCTTCATGCGGTAAAATTGCGTTCGCTTCATCCTTTGCGATGTTTGCGGCAGGCAGAGCTTTTGAACAGGTAAGAAATTCAATTGGTTACACAGGTCTTAATGTTAAGATTGGTGCAACTCATGCAGGTATCTCTGTAGGTGAGGACGGCGCATCACATCAGTGTCTTGAGGATATAGCGCTTATGCGTTCAATTCCAGGTATGGTTATTATAAATCCTGCTGATGATAGAGAAGCAAAAGCGGCTGTTAAGGCTGCTATTGACCATCAGGGTCCCGTTTATATGAGATTTGGACGTCTTGCAGTAGAAGAAATCAATGATGAAAATTATAAGTTTGAGCTCGGTAAAGGCGTTACTGTAAAAGACGGTAGTGATGTAACTCTTATCGGAACAGGTCTTATGGTTGCAGAGGCTATTGAAGCTGCAAAGATGCTTGAAGAAGAAGGTATTAGTGCAAGAGTTATCAATATTCACACCATAAAGCCTATTGACGAAGAAATCATTATAAAGGCTTCAAAGGAAACAGGTGCTATTGTTACTGCTGAGGAACATTATATAATGGGCGGACTCGGAAGTGCAGTTTCAGAGGTTGTTTGCGCTAATGCACCGTGTCCTGTTAAAATTATAGGTACAGACAGATTCGGTAAATCAGGTAAACCTGCTGAATTGTTTGAAGAATACGGTCTGACGGCGAAAAATATTGTTGCTCAGGCGAAAACGGCTATTGCGCTTAAAAACTGATAATTACTGATTTTTACGGAAGGAAGGGTTATAACTCATGAAAAAAATTCTGTTGCTTTTTTCAAGCTTAATAATGGTTATAGGACTTTGTGCATGTGGTGAAGGCGGATTATTTGCTTCGCCTACTCCTACACCGGTACCGGTTGTTTCGCCAACTGATGTATTGGCTGTTTCGGATGTTGCCGAGTTTGTCGGATATGAGGTTGTTGCTGATGGTGACATAATTGATGACGGTGAATCAAAATCGGTTGTTTACGTGAGCAGTCCCAAGGGTGCAAAGGATTCTGTTTCTGTTAAGGTTGTGCAGTTTAGCGACACTTTGAGTAAGGACGAAATCTGGAACAGATATGAAAACGGACGTGTAAAACGTTCAAGCGCTGAATTTGTAGAAGGACTCGGAACTGATGCATATATTGCATTTCCATCGGTTCATATTTATGACCGTGGTTGTGAAATTGTTATTTCAGCGGGTTCGGGAAGTGATGATGAACAAAAAGAACTGCTTAAGAGAATAGGCGAAAGAGCAGTTATGAATTTTCAGAGAATTATAACCGTAGATGATACGGCAGAAAATCAGTAAAAATTATGCATAAAACGGAGTTTCCATGCTTATTTTGCGTGGAAACTCTTTTCAGCTTATTGGTGGTAAAAAGAAAGGAGGAAAATATGAGCGGACGTACAATTCTTCATTGTGATTGTAACGGCTTCTTTGCTTCGGTTGAATGTGTATTAAATCCGGAGCTTAGAAATGTGCCTATGGCAGTCGGCGGTGATCCTGAAAAACGCCACGGAATAATTCTGGCTAAAAACGAGCTTGCAAAAAAGTATAATATAAAAACCGCTGAAACAATATATCAGGCGAAGAAAAAATGTCCTGAGCTTGTTATAGTTCCTCCGCATCATGATTTATATCGTGAGTATTCAAAACGTGTAAAAGCGATATATGCACGATATACTGAACTGGTAGAAAGCTTTGGTCTTGATGAAGCGTGGCTTGATGTTACGGGAAGTAAGCGCTTGTTTGGGGACGGTAAGACCATTGCGGACAGATTGCGCAAAGAAGTGCGTGAAGAAACGGGACTTACCATTTCGGTCGGAGTGTCCTTTTGTAAGGTGTTTGCAAAGCTCGGGAGCGACTTTAAAAAGCCTGATGCAACAACAGTGTTTTCGGAAGAAAACTGGAAAGAGTATATTTTTCCTATGCCTGCTTCGGATTTATTGTACGTAGGCAAAAATACGAACAAAAAGCTTTCGGAATTGGGAATAAAAACAATTGGTGAGCTTGCGGCTGTACCATCAAAGCTTTTGCAACAGCATTTAGGCAAGCTTGGCTATCAGCTGAGCATTTATGCAAACGGTTTGGACGATGAACCGGTGAAGTCGGTGTATGAGCATGAAGAAATAAAGTCTGTCGGAAACGGAACAACCTTTTCACATGACTTAATTGGTGAGGATGAAATCAGAAAAGGCATATATATGCTTTCAGACTCCATAGCATCAAGAATGCGTGCGAAAAATGTCAAATGCACAACAGTGCAGGTTCAGATTAAAGATACAGGACTTAAAGTTATATCACGACAGAAAAAAACTGATAAGCCTACATATCTTGCTCATGAAATTCGTGAAGTGGCAATGGAAATTGTGCGTGAAAGCTGGAACATGAAGCAACCCGTAAGAATGCTTACGGTTACAGGCTGTAATCTTGTTGAAGAAAGTGCAGTCGGCGAACAGATAACGTTGTTTGATGAAAATAATGAGAAGCGTGAGAAAACTGAAAAGCTTGAAAAAACAATGGATGCATTAAGGCAAAAATTTGGTAAAGATATAATCAAAGGTTAAAAACACAGCTTATGGCTGTGTTTTTTTGCGTATGAGAATTTTTTGAAAAACTGATATAATATATTTCGTGGAAAAACCACAAAATATATTATACAGGAGGTGTCTTGATATGAAGACGCAAACTACATTTGAACAATTTTTAAGAAAGGAGAATATGTCGGATAATTCCATTTCGTCATACATATGGACTGCTGAGTATTTCAATTCACACTATGACAGTATCACAAAAGAAAATCTTTTGGCGTATAAGGGGTATCTGATGGAGATGTATAAGCCTAAAACTGTAAATTTAAGAATTCAGGCGATTAATAAGTACCTCGAATACATGAAAAAAGAAAAACTGCAGTTAAAGCTGATAAAGGTACAGCAAAAAAACTTTCTTGAAAATGTAATCAGTAATGCGGATTATAAGTTTTTGAAAAATCAACTGAAAAAAGACGGAAATCTGGACTGGTATTTTGTAGTGTGGTTCTTAGCGGCAACGGGCGCAAGGGTAAGTGAACTTATTCAGATTAAAGTAGAGCATGTTGAAATGGGGTATCTTGATTTGTACACAAAGGGCGGAAAGTTGAGAAGATTATACATCCCTAAAAAGTTGAGAAATGAAACCATGGACTGGCTTAGGGAGACAAACCGTACTTCTGGATACTTGTTTTTAAATCGCTTCGGACAAAGGATAACAACACGAGGAATTTCACAACAGCTTAAGATTTATGCCGAGAGATATGGTATGGATAAAAAAGTGGTATATCCTCATTCCTTCAGACACCGCTATGCTAAGAATTTTCTTGAAAAGTATAAAGATATTGCACTTCTTGCCGACCTTATGGGTCATGAAAGCATAGAAACAACGAGAATTTATCTGCGCTGTACTGCAGGAGAACAGCAGGAGCTTGTAGATAAAATAGTTACATGGTAAATATGAATTATTTCCCTGATTACGGTTAAACTATGTACAACTACAGATTCATGAAAGGAAAAAATACATGGGATTTATATACAGCATAATTGCAGGAGCAGCAATGAGCGTTCAGGGAGTAATGAATACAAGACTTGGCGAGAAGATAGGCTTATATGAAGCGAATATGTACGTACAGGGGACAGCGTTTATATTATCGCTTGCCGCAATGTTTATACTAGGTAACGGGGATTTACGAAGTATTTCTCAAGCAAATAAATGGTACTTGCTCGGAGGCGTATTCGGACTTGGAATAACTATATTTGTAATGCTTGCAATGGGTAAGCTAAGTCCAACATTGGCGGTATCATCAATTCTTATTGCACAGCTTATTACTGCGGCAATTATTGATGCTTTCGGATGGATGGGAAGTGAAAAGCTTGCATTTGGATGGAATAAGTATTGCGGTATAGGTCTTCTGCTTGCAGGAGTAATACTTTTCAAGTGGAAATAAAGTATCGACAAAAATGGTGTTGCTGATGCAACACCATTTTTCGATTATTCAACTGTAACTGATTTTGCGAGGTTTCGGGGTTTATCAATATCGCATCCTTTGAGTGATGCAACGTAATAACCGAATAGCTGTAAAGGAACAACAGCGAGAGAGGGAAGAGTAAATTCTTCAGCATCGGGTATTACAACTACATGGTCACATACTGTCTGCATATCGTCATAATGATCGCTTGTAGTAACGCCCATTACAACCGCACCTCTTGCTTTTACTTCCTTGACATTTGAAATTGTTTTATCAAATAAATCATCACCGGTTGCAAGCGCAACTACAAGTGTGCCTTCTTCAATCAGAGATATTGTTCCGTGCTTTAATTCACCTGCTGCATAAGCTTCGGAATGGATGTATGAAATTTCTTTAAGCTTAAGTGAGCCTTCAAGTGAAACTGCATAGTCGAGATTTCTTCCGATAAAGAATATCGAGTGTGAATTATAAAACAGCGAAG
Source organism: Clostridia bacterium (assembly GCA_036310525.1). Classification (GTDB taxonomy): domain Bacteria; phylum Bacillota; class Clostridia; order UBA1381; family UBA1381; genus UBA4716. The sequence continues at coordinate 27,066 of JAXJRQ010000036.1, read as the reverse complement.
CAAGATACTGAATGTTATCCTTTTCTTCAAGAATTTTAGCTACCTTATCAGGCAAAGTTTCTATATCCTTTAAATATTTTGCATATTCTCCTGATGTAACCATACCGAGCTTTTCTGCCATATACAATGCAATAAGATATATAACTGAAAGCTGTGTGCTGTACGCTTTTGTTGTAGCAACTGCAATTTCAGGACCTGCCCATGTGTATATAACATCATCTGAAGCATTTGCGATTGCGCTTCCCACAACGTTTACAATAGAAAGTATTCTTGCACCGTGATTTTTAGCTTCCTTAAGACCGGCGAGCGTATCAGCCGTTTCTCCTGATTGGCTTATAACTATTACAAGGTCATTTTTGCCGACAATCGGCTCGCAGTATCTGAATTCGGATGCTACCTGAACCTCAACGGGAATACGGCACATCTTTTCGATTACGTATTTACCGATAACACCTACGTGATACGCACTTCCGCAAGCAACGATGAATATTTTTCGAAGTCCCTTTATATCGTCACTTGTGAGTGAAATATTATCAAGAACAATTTTGCCGTCTTTTATTCTCGGACTGATTGTATCACGTAACGCTTTGGGCTGTTCCTCCATTTCCTTCATCATGAAGTGAGCATAACCGCCTTTTTCAGCAGCACTTACATCCCAGTCAACTTTAAAAACTTCTTTTTCGATTTCTTCCTTGTCAGTATTATAAACCTTGACATCATCTTTTGTGAGAACAACTATTTCATTATCCTCAAGATAATAAATATTTCTTGTATGCTTTAAGATAGCTGTTACGTCGGAAGCAATAAAGTTTTCGCCTTCACCAAGACCGATAATCATAGGACTTGCTTTTCTTACAGCGATAAACTGATTTGGATAATCCGAGCAAAGAATACCTAATGCATAGGAGCCTTCAACCTTTTCGATTACCTTAATCATAGTTTCTATAATATCGCCCTTGTAATAGTATTCAAATAAATGGGCAATAACCTCTGTATCCGTTTCAGAAACGAATTCAACGCCTTTTGAGATAAGTTTTTTCTTGAGAGACAGATAGTTTTCGATTATACCGTTGTGAACAACTGCAAATCTTCCCGACATTGAAAGATGTGGGTGAGAGTTTACATCCGAAGGTTCTCCGTGAGTTGCCCAACGTGTATGACCGATTCCTATTGTTCCGGGAACAGCATTTCCGTTGTCTGTTTTTTCTGAGAGTATAGCAAGACGTCCCTTAGCTTTCTGTAAATTGATATTACCGTCTTCAATAACAGCAATACCTGCACTGTCATAGCCTCGGTATTCGAGCTTTGACAAACCATCAATAAGAACAGGCGCTGCCTGTTTGTTACCAATATATCCGACAATTCCGCACATATTAAATTCCGTAACCTTTCTGTCTGCAAAATTTTAATTAATGTACCTTGCTGCAGACTTCAAAGTACAATCAATAAATATAATCCATAATACAGTATATATTAAAATATATATTATTGCAATGTTTTTTATATATTTTTATTCAAATTTCAATATGAATGTAATATGTATGATAATTGACACGTAACTTGAAATGATATATAATAGAAGTAACTAATTATCAAAAAAGGGGATGACAAGTTGAAACCATTGCAAGTAGAATTATTTAAAACACAAAAATTTTCAAGTATTCGTGAGATGCTTGAGCTGGCACAGAGTCAGGCAGGAAATCAGGATGCTTTTATATACTACGAAGGTAAAAAGCTGAAAAGTGCAACCTTCAATGAGTTTGTACAGACAACAGAATATCTTGGTACAGCGCTTAATGATATGGGATTCGGGAGCAGTCATATAGCAAATATAGGCGAAAACAGCTATAAATGGGTGTGCGTATATTTGTCCGTATTAAAAAGCGAAGGTGTCTATGTACCGATTGATAAGGAGCTTCCTATTGCGGATATTATAAATATTGCAAATGACAGTGAAAGTGAAGTGCTGTTTTATGCATCAAAATTTGAAAAAACTTTGATGGAAAACAGAGACAGCTTTCCGAATATAAAGTATTTTATAGGTCTTTCGAGAGAAGAAGATGAAGGCGAATTTCTTTCATATGATAAACTGCTCGAAAAAGGAAAAGCTTTATATGAGAGCGGAAACAGAGAATATACAAAGCTTAAAAGTGATGAAAATGCCATGAAGCTTCTTGTATATACATCGGGTACCACAGGAATTTCAAAGGGCGTTATGCTTACGGAGCATAATCTTGTAAACAGTGTTTACTGGGGTTTACAGATTAGTTCAATATATACAAAATGTCTGAGTGTTTTGCCGTATCATCATACTTATGAGGCGGTATGTGGAATTTTGGTTGCAATACATCACCATTCAACTGTTTGTATTAACGACAAGCTTACGAATGTACTCAAGAATTTACAGCAGTTTAAGCCTGATTATATTTTCCTTGTGCCTGCGTTTGCTGAATTGTTCTATAAAAAGATATGGGCAACTCTTAAGGAAAAGAAGCTTGACAAGGTAATTAAAGTGATGATTGCCGTAAGTAACGGACTGCGTAAAATAGGAATTGACGTAAGACGTAAAATGTTTAAGTCCATTATTGACAATTTCGGCGGTGAACTTCGTGAAATTGTTTGTGGCGGTGCGCCGATAAGAGCTGAGGTGGGTGAATTTTTCGATAGTATCGGAATATGTCTTTTAAACGGCTATGGAATTACAGAATGTTCACCTCTTGTAAGTGTAAACCGAATTGAAATCAATAATTGTCAGACTGTAGGTATTCTTATGCCGTGTCTTGAACTTAAATTTGAGGATATTGACGACGAAGGCGTGGGAGAAATTTGTGTTAAGGGCGATGTTGTAATGAAAGGGTATTACAAGCAGCCTGAACTTACAGCAGAGGTACTTTCTGATGATGGCTGGTTTAAAACAGGTGATTACGGAAAGCTTAATGACGATGGACTTCTTATGATTACCGGAAGAAAGAAGAATCTTATAGTTCTTAATAATGGTAAAAATATTTATCCTGAGGAAATTGAGGGATATATTCAGAGCATTTCGTACGTTAAAGAAGTAGTTGTTTATTCAATTCTTGACGAAAACGGTCTGGAGTCTGCTTTATGTGCTGAAATATTCCCTGATTATGAATCGCTTGAAGTTACAGAGTGCGAGGAGTTGGCGGCAAAAATAAGAAAAGACGTTTCTGAAGTTACGGCCGTGTTACCTGTATACAAGAGAATAAGCGAAATCAAAATCAGAAAAGAAGAGTTTGTCAAGAATTCATCAAATAAAATCAAGAGAAATCTTATAAACAAGTAAGAAATGGATTGACAAGTCTTAATAAATATATTACAATATATCTATATTTAAGGAAAGGAAATTTGCAAAATGGATGAAGAAATTGTATTGTTGGAAGACGATAATGGTGAGAAGATACAGTGCGTAGCTCTCGGAACTTATGAATTTAACGATAAAATTTACGGTGCTTTTATTCAGGTAATGCCTGACGGCACCGACAGTGAAGATGTGATAATTCTTGAATGTGAACCCATTGATGATGGTCAGACTCTTGACCTTTTCCCGGTTGAGGATGACGAAGAGCTTGAGGCTGCATATAATGAATTTATCAGAATCTATTACGAGGAAGATGAAGACGAAGAATAATTTGTAATAGTTTTTTAATAGAAAATGTAAAAAGTTGTTATTGTATTTTTCGTAGTTTTGTGTTATACTAAATTCATAAAACAGAATAACGATAATCACCCTGAAATTTCACGCAACAGAAGTCTTTTTTTTACCAACACTTCATAAAAGGGATTTTCTCTCCGGGTGCGGCGTATACGCCTCCTTTTCTTCGGAAATGCCAGTGGACATATAATGCATTCGGGAAATAACCCACCTGCATTTGCAGGTAGAAATTCGACTTCAAGAACGGTTATTTTGGGGTTTTTATTAATTAAGGTAAAAAAATACCGTTGTAAGCAGAGCTTACAACGGTATTTTTGATTATTTGAATCTTCTCTTTGGTCTGATATTAATCCTTTTAACTCTTTTTCCGCCTGTAAATGTCGGCATATTAAGTCTCTTTTGTCTGTAGTTTACATTAAACAGTGAACGTAAATCGAATTTTTTCATTTTCTGGTCGTTCATTGTAATACTGGTAACTGAGCTTAAGTCAATATGCTTTTTCTTAAATCCGGCATCACTTTTGAATTTTGCAAGAAATACAATTGCAAGAAAAGCAAATGTCATTGGAATCTGTATAATAAGTCGGATATTGAGAATATGATTACTGAACAGAATAATAAATCCTGTTATTTGCCATGAAATAGCGATAATACCGACAAATATCGGTCTGAAAATTGTTTCTATGTAATTTGATGACTGAAGTCCATAAAGACCGGCAACAGCCTGAAGTGCGGCACCAATGATGATAAACGCAGCGCCGTTTATAAACGGTATCATTTCCGCATCGGCGACTCTGTCGATGTTTATGTTTTCATTTATTCGCTGTAAAATATCGGCAAATACCGAATACCCAAAGGATACTAAAGCAAATATAATGAAAACAATAGAATATATTCTTAATATTTTTTGCAATCTGGTCATGGTTATAAAATTCCTTTCTAAAACTAATAAATTTAATATTTAATTGCAATTTAAAGCAAAGTATGTTATTATCATTATACATTAAAATTTATATAAAATCAATAGTGATTTTAACAAAAAGTGAGGAGATAAAAATGGACAGAACAGAAAAAGCAAGGGAATTATTTCATAACGGATACAATTGTGCTCAGGCGGTAGTGGGAGCATACAGTGATTTATTTGATGTAGAGCCTGAACTGGCAATGCGAATGATTGAAGGCTTTGGCGGCGGAATGGGAAGAATGCGCCTTACCTGTGGTGCGGTGTCGGCAATGGTTGCACTTGTTGGTATGAAGTATAGCAAGGGAGTGGCAGATGATACTGAGACACGTACTCTTATTTATGGCAAGGTGCGTGACTTAGCGGGTGCATTTCGGGAACAAAACGGAACTATAGTTTGCGGTGAATTGTTAGGTTTAGTGGGAAATGAAAATGAATCTGCAAAGCCTGATGAGCGCACAAAGCAGTACTATGAAAAGCGTCCGTGTGCTGAATGTGTTACGGATTGTGCGAAAATAGTTGAACGGCTTTTACTTGATTGTGAGTAATAAATTCATATAACTGTAAATTAATGTACATATAAATTTTATTGGCAAACACATAAAATTGTGCTATAATTATATAAAATTTATGTTGCATATGAGCGGAATGGAGAGTATTATGTCCGTTAAGATAATCAGGGGAGCTATAGGCTCGCATAAAAACAGACTGTGTATAGAAGAAATTGAAAAAAGACATAAAGAAAATCCTGAGTGCAAGTGTATTATGCTTGTGCCTGACCATTATTCGTTTGAAACGGAAAGGGAATTCGTTAAGCATTTTGGCGGAACGGGTCTTAACAATATAGAGGTTTTGACTCCTGCAAAGCTTGCTATAGAGTTTTTACCGGCGAATAATCTGAAGCATTTGTCCGATTCGGGACGGCAAATGCTTATTTCTCGTGCAATAAAGGAATATTGTGAAGAAGCGCAGTCATCACTTCTTATACGTACAATGAAAACGGCAGGATTTCCGCATACCATGGAAAGAATTATTGCTGAACTGAAAAAATATTGCGTGACACCTGATATGCTTGATAACGGTATAAAACTTTCAGAAAATGAAATGCTTAGCGAAAAAATCTCGGCAATTTCGGCAATATACAGAAAGTACAACTTTTTCTTTGAAGAAGGCGAATATACTGACAGTAATGATGATTTGCATGCAATAGCACAAAATATTCCGCAAAATGATTTTTTCAATGAAAATCTGTATGTGTGGGTGAACTTTTTTGATGAATTTTTGCCCGGTCATATGGCTGTTCTTGAAGCAATGTCTGAAAAAAATGTAAATATTACGGTATGCCTGAATTATCCCGGGGAGGACAAGAATGAGGTGTATGCATCTGTAAGAGAAGCGTACGAGAAGGTGCGTTTACTTAGAGGGTATACAGAGGATATTCTTTGTGAAGGTGAACTGAACTATATAAATAGCGAATCTATAAGGTATTTACTTGAGAACTATAACGACCTTACAGCAAAATTTGAAGACGAAACATCGGACATTTCAATATTTGCGGCTCGTGATTCGTATAGCGAGATTGAACGTACGGCAAGTGAGATTTTGCGTCTGGTCCGTACGGGAGAATATCGTTTCCGTGATATAGTGGTCATGTGCGGAAATTTTGAAGAGGTAAAGCACATAATTAAAGCGGTTTTTGATGAGTATGAAATACCGTATTTTTCTGATGAAAAAATCATGCTTCTTGATCACCCCATTGCAATGCAGATATTATCGGTGTTTGATATATTTGAAGAGGACTGGAGTTATGCATCGGTAATACGTTATCTTCGTTCGGGATTTATATATGATGAAAAATTTAAGAGAATAGAACAATCTGAAATTGACCGTCTGGACAATTTCTTGCTTAAATACGGAATCAGAGGCCGTAAAAAATGGGAAGAAGAAACATGGACAACGGAACAGGATTCATTTGAAAAGGTCTGGGGAGATGTTCCGTTTGAAGAAATTCAGGACGAGAATGTAAATAGCATTAAAAATGTTATATCAAAGCCGTTATTAGAGCTTTCAAAAAAAATCAAATCAGGAAAAACTGCGTACAGCTATGCTAAGGCGCTGTTTGAATTTATGGAAAGCATCAGGATGTACGGTGGATTGAGAAATGATGTAAAGGCATTTGAAGAGTCGGGAAAAACTGACGAAGCGGCAAAGTTTTCGGAAATATGGAATCTGATACTTGAAATTCTTGATCAGACTGTTGTTACAATGGGCGAGAGAAAGATAACTTTTTCGGAGTATGGTGAATATATCCGTGCAGGTTTGTCTCAGTGCGAGATTAAAACAATTCCGTCATCTATTGACAGTGTATGTATAGGAACAGTGGAACGAAGTACAGCGTCGCCTATTAAGGCGTTGTTTGTTACCGGTGCTGTAAACGGAACATATCCGTCGGATATGCCTGATGAGGGGTTGCTGTCTGATATGGACAGAGGTGTATTAAAGGAACAATGCGGAATAGTAATTGCACCTGATACAAGGCATAGAATGGAACAGCAGTATTTTAAGGTTTACAAAGCACTGGCGACCGTTACGGATAAGCTTTTTATAAGTTATCATGTTCAGAACGGCGATGGAAAAGCAGTGGGTACTTCGACTTTAGTACAGGATATACAGTTGGTTTTTGTAAACTTAAAAACTCAGGATAATATAATAACTGACTATGCAGACCGTTCTTATATATCTGCACCGGCTGCAACACTTCATAAGCTGTTTATAAATAAATCAAAGAACAGCAAATCATTTAATAAATCAGAGTGGGACAAGGTATACAGATGGTTTCGTGAGGATGAAGAATACAGCGAGAAATTGCGTATTCTTGAAAACGCATCAGCATTTGACTTAAAAGCTGTAAAGCTGAAAGAGGAAACTGCAACAGAGCTTTTTGGGGAAGAATCTGTATATAGTGCAAGTCGCCTGAATGTTTATGCTATGTGTCCGTTTTCATATTTCATGAAATACGGTCTTGATGCGAAAGAACAGGAGATTTCTAAAGTTGCGGCGAATGATTTTGGTTCATATGCACATAGATTTATACAGGAATTTTGCTATCGTGTGGAAGAAGGTGCAAATACTCCGCAGGAAAAGCTCGCAAAATGGCGCCAATTAAGCGATTTACAGCGAAATGAATGTATTGATGATATAACAAACGAAACAAAAACAAAAATAAAAGAATTTAATCTTTACGATGAAGAAAAACGTTGTAACATTATAGACCGCATATCAAAAACTGTCAAAGGCAGTGCTGCTGTGGTGCATAAGAGCCTGAAAAGAGGTAAATATACAGCTTCGGGATATGAGCAGGAGTTTGAAAAGATACAGCTTAGCGAAAATGTTTATATAACGGGCGCTGTTGACCGTGTGGATTCATATGTTGAAAATGACAGAGAATATATCAGAATTATTGACTATAAAACAGGAAATACGGGTTTTGATATTCTGAATATCTATGATGGCGTTAATATGCAGATGGTGATATACGCCGTTGCGGTGAAAAAGGCTCAGGAGGAACTAAAAAACAGAGAAGTAAATCTTTCGGGTATTTTTTACAATAAATTGAAAAATGAACTTGTAAAAAGCGAAAATGCGGATACTGCAAAACATGAACAAATAAAAAGCATGCGTCTTGATGGGGTTATATTTGCTGATGAGACAGAAGACGGTAAGATAGATATGGAATCACTTTATGCAGTTGATGAGGATATGAAGCTGTCGGTTGAACAAAAAAATGCCTACAAGAGTGATTTTGTTCCTATGGGAATGTACAAAAACGGAAAAATTACCGGCGGTGTGCATACAGAAACAGAGGGCAAGGCTTTGATGAAGCACGTGACTGATAAAATATGTAATATTGACAGCAGTATAAAAAAGGGTAATATAGATGTATCACCGTATGAAGAAAACAGCACATCAAATGCATGTAAATGGTGTTTGTTTAAGGAAGCGTGCGTATTTGAACGTGAAAACACGCAGATGAGAAAAACAAAAGGTACAAAAGAAGAAGCATGGAAAAACATCGTCAGAGAATATAAGGAGAGTGAGAAAAATGGTTAACTGGACAAATGATCAGCTAAAAGCGATAACTCAAAACGGCTCCGATATTCTCGTAAGTGCGGCGGCAGGTTCAGGAAAAACTGCTGTTCTTGTTGAACGTATTGTAAGAAAGCTTCTTGACGACAATAACCCTATTGATATTGACCGTATGCTTGTGGTAACTTTTACAGAAGCCGCCGCATCGGAAATGAAAGAAAAAATTATAAGAGCATTAAAAAAAGAGGGGAGTCCGAGAGCTAATCTGCAGCTAAAAATGTCAGGTAGTGCATGTATAACAACTATTGACTCTTTCTGTTTAAAATGTCTCAGGAGTAATTTTCACAGAATAGGTATTGATCCTGAATTTGGCATATGCGATAAAGCGGAGGCTGAGCTATTAAAGGAAGAGGTTTGTGACGAGCTTTTTGATAATCTGTACAAAACGGAAAATACAGAAGATAAAGAGCGTTTTGTGCGAATGATTGATAATTTTGCTTCAAACAGAAATGACTATTCCTTGAAAAATCTCGTACTGTTTGTGTATAAATTTATACAGAGCTTTCCTGAACCTGAAAAGTGGATGACTGAAAAGGTGAAAATGTATGACCTTTCGGCTGATGAATTGTTTGAGAGTGAATGGATATGCGAAATAATTGATATTTGTAAAAATGCTTCACAAACATACTTGAATGAATATTCAAAATTGCTTGAGAATATGGCATCAATTTGCGGTGATTATTCATCAGTGGATGAGCTTATGGTACGTTATCCTTATTATGATAAATCTGATAAGCTTTGTCCGGTACATGAAATGTATGATGCGTGGGCAGGACAGTGGAACGCTGTTTTGTTGGCTGTTGAAGCTACGAAAATGCTGTCTGCTGTTTTTGATAAAGAGAACAATAAAGAAATCTGGGATGAGCTTTTCAGGGTATACCCGATAGCACTTGGCGGTGAATATTTTCCTGATGTACGCATCGCAGGTAATGCACGTAATAATGAGCACTGGTATGATTACAATGCACGTCGCAAAGAACTTAATGACGGTTTAAAAGATGCATTGAGTGTTTTTGAGTGCCGTACGTCCGATGAAATTGCACACATCATTTCCGAATCAAAAAATAATACAGAGGATATTATTTGGCTTGTCACTATGTTTGGCAATGAATATATGTCGCAAAAGGAAAAGAAAGGCTTTTATGAGTTTTCTGACATTGAGCATATGACATATAATTTATTTCAGCAACAGGATTTATGTGATGAATACAGAGAAAAATACGATGAAATTCTGATAGATGAATATCAGGACACGAACGGTTTACAGGATGCGATATTCCGCTCCATATCAAAGAATAACATATTTATGGTTGGAGATTTAAAACAGAGTATTTATCGTTTTCGTGGTGGTGATCCGTCGATATTTAAAGAAAAGAGCGCAAAGTATTCCAATGGAATAGATGGTGTGCGTATTGCTTTGTCACAGAATTTCAGAAGCCGTATTGAAATTCTTGATAGCGTAAATTCAGTTTTTAAAGCGGCAATGTCTGATAGAGTTGGCGATGTTGTGTATGAAAACGACGAGTGCCTTTGCCGTGAAAATGATTACTACACCGAAAACGGATGCGACCATAAATCAGAATTACACATTGTTCCTGTATTTAAAAAGACTCTCGATGATGAAGATGATATGACTGCTGACCGTATTGAAGCAGAATATGTTGCAGGACAAATCAGAAAGCTGATTGATGAAAAATATCAGGTTATGTGCGGCATGAATGATAACGGAGAACCGATATATCGTAATATACAGTATCGTGATATAACCATTCTTGCAAACTCGGTTAAATATATTGGTGATGTCTATTCTGAAGCATTGTTAAGGGATGATATACCTGTATTTGTGGAGAATGAAAATTATTTTGACAGAAAAGAAATTACGTTGGTTTTATCACTTTTGCGTGTAATCAATAATTACAGACAGGATATTCCGCTTATTGCGCTTATGCGTTCGGTTATTGGCGGATTTTCGGATGATGAACTTTCACGCATACGCTATGCAAACAGACACACCGAAAATTTCTATGATGCTGTTTGTCTGTATGACGGAAAATACGACGATTTAAAGGAAAAATGCAAAGAATTTGTGCAAAAGCTTGATAAATGGCGCGGTTATATGAAGTACAAAACAGTCGCAGGACTTTTGTGGTCTTTATATGAGGAAACGGGTCTGTATGATTTTATGGGCGCTTTAGAGGGCGGCGATGAGGCACAGGCTAATCTGCGACTTTTGTATGAACGTGCAAAGCAGTATGAGGATAACGGCTTTAAAGGTGTATTTAACTTCATAAAATATATGGAACGTCTTGAAAACCGTGGTGAGGATGTCAGCAGCGCCAAAATTATCGGTGAAAATCATAATGTTGTACGGCTTATGACAATTCATAAAAGTAAGGGTCTTGAGTTTCCGGTTGTTTTTGTTGTCGGAGCAGGCAAAGAATTCCGTAAAGGAAGCAATGACAGCATGAAATTCTTAAATCTTCATAAAGATGCTGGTTTTGGTATGCAGTATATTGATGTTCAAAACGGATATTACAGTGAAACAATTCCGTATAAACATATTAAGCGCCTTAATGCTGAAGAGGGGCAGTCTGAAAATTTAAGAAAGCTTTATGTCGGACTTACAAGACCAAAGGAAAAGCTTTTTGTTATAGCTACAATGAAATTTGCGGACGGTGAAAAATTTCAAAGCCGTATGGACAAATGGACAAATATATGTGAAAACGGTAAGCTTCCTGAGGAGTTTTCGGTTAATGCCCGGGGATTTTTTGACTGGATTATTCCCGCCGCAATTAACGATACGGTTAACTGGCGTGTTGAAATTGCTGAAAGTGTCAGGGAAGATAGTGAAAGTATATCGGACATTCTCAGTTATAAATATCCGTATGCAGACTGTTGTCGACTTCCGTCAAAAACCACGGTTTCAGCTATAAAACAAAAAGGAACGGAATCGGAATCTTACAGCAGTGAATATTCAATGTCAAAAAGACCCAGATTCATTGAAACGGCACCGCAGTCTAATGATGTCGGAACTGCGCATCATCAGATTATGGCATATATAAATCCGAAGTCTGAGATGGATAATGACTATATCCTTTCGGAAATTGAACGTATTTACGATATGGGAGAAATACAGAAGGCTGACAAAGAAAGTATATCTGTTGACTTCATACGTGGATTTTTTGAAAACGACTTCGGTAAGCGTATGATTGAAGCAAACAGGAAGGGGTTATTAAAACGTGAAGCTCCGTTTGAAATTTCTGTAAAAGCGAATGTATACGAACCTGTTTTATACGGTAATCCTTTGTATGATGACGATGAAATTATTGTTCAGGGTGCAATTGACTGTTATTTTGAAGAGGATGACGGAATTGTTCTTATAGACTATAAAACGGATAAATTCAGGGGCAGGGCGGATAATCCTGAAGAGATAAAAGCATTTACAGATAAAAAGGTATATGATTATACGGTTCAGGTAGAGCTTTACCGTGAGGCAATCGAAACCATTACCGGCAAAAAAGTCAAGGAAAAATATCTGTATTTGTTCTCAACCTCAAGTCTGGTAAAATTATAATTAATTTGGGAGTGTAGCATGAAAAATAACGGATATATAACTTATGTAAATAAGAAAAAATCTAAAAAAACATTTATAGTTGTTGCATTGGTTGCAGTAGCGATTTTTGTAATTTTAAGCACTGTCGGAATTTTTCTTGATCCTTATTCAAACGGGGCAAATAAAGAAGAAATTTATAGTGCAGTAGCTGAAAATGCCGAACTCAAAAGCAGAATTTTTGAACTTGAAAATGAAATTGAGCGTCTTAATGAAAAAATAACCGGGCTTGAGTCGGACATTGATGATAAAGACACACAAAACGACGTAAATATCGCCTCTCCGTCACCAACTCCTGACATCAGCACTTCGCCGAGGAATATTGTGCAGTAAAATATTGTGTATAAATTTTAAATGAAGTATAAAAACATATTGCTTTTTTCGGAAAATAATAGTATAATATACTTAATTAATTTAGACAATATCCATGCAAGGAGGAAAACACATGGAAGCAAAATACAAAAGAGTACTGCTTAAAGTCAGCGGAGAAGCTCTTGCAGGCGAAAACGGATTCGGACTTGATGAACCCACTATCACAAAAATATGTGAAAACATTAAGAAAATTGTAGATTTGGGCGTTCAGGTTTCGATTGTAGTCGGCGGCGGAAATATCTGGCGTGGACGAAGCAGTGAGAAAATGGACAGAACAAGAGCTGACCATATGGGGATGCTTGCGACTGCGATCAATGCACTCGGACTTTGCAGCTCACTTGAAGCTTTAGGAGTACCCACACGAGTTCAGACAGCTATAGAGATGCGTCAGGTAGCTGAACCTTATATAAGAGGAAAGGCTGAGAGACATCTTGAAAAGGGCAGAGTTGTCGTTTTCGGATGCGGTACAGGAAATCCGTTTATGTCAACTGATACTGCGGCGGCATTAAGAGCTGTTGAAATGCAGGCTGATGTGATTTTACTTGCTAAAAAAGTAGATGCTGTATATGACAGCGACCCGAACATAAACCCTGATGCAAAGAAGTATGATGTACTTTCGTTTAGTGATATTTTGCAGAAAAATCTTGGTGTAATGGATTCAACTGCAGCTTCGCTTTGCAGAGATAACAAAATGCCTATTCATGTATTCGGACTTAATGAGCCTGAAAATATGGTAAGAGCGGTTATGGGCGAAGCAATCGGTACAATAGTTAATAATAATGGTAAACTTTAATTATAGGAGGAAATAAAAATGGCAAATTATCCTGAAATTGAATCAAAAATGGAAAAAAGAATAGACGGTTATGCAAGCGAATTAAAAACTGTTCGTGCAGGACGTGCAAATGCATCGGTGCTTGACAAAATCGCAATTGATTATTATGGTACAATGACACCTATTCAGCAGGTGGGTTCAATATCATCACCAGAGCCCAGAACTCTTATTATTCAGCCATGGGATGCGTCGGCACTTAAAGAAATTGAAAAGGCAATAAACGCATCAGATCTTGGTCTTACACCGCAGAATGACGGTAAAATCATCAGACTTAACTTCCCGCCGCTTACAGAAGAAAGACGTAAGGAGCTTGTTAAGCTGGTAAAGAAGTACACGGAGGAAGCAAAAATTCAAATCAGAAATATCAGACGTGATGCTCTTGAATCATACAAGGCACAGAAGAAAAACGGTGAGATCACAGAAGATGATTTGAAGAATATCGAAAAAGACATCCAGAACCTTACAGATAAGTACATCAAGGAAATTGATTCAATTGATGCTGCAAAGGAAAAGGAAATAATAGAAGTTTGATTTTTTTCGCACACCGCAGAAAGTAATTTTTGCGGTGTGTAATAGTAAAGAGGAGAGTTATGTGGTTTCGTAAAAAAGTTGCGCGGGAGCTTGATTTGGAAAATCTTCCGCAACATATCGGAATTATTATGGACGGAAACGGCAGATGGGCGAAGAAACGAGGCTTGCCCAGAAGTGCAGGGCATAAAGCCGGTGCCGAATCACTGAAAAAAATAATTACCGAAGCAAATAATCTTGGTGTGAAATATGTAACGGTTTATGCATTTTCAACCGAAAACTGGAAGCGTCCGCAAGCAGAGGTAGACTACCTCATGGATTTATTGATGGACTATCTGATAAATTCAGAAAAAACGCTTGCAGGTGAGAATATCGTAATACGTGCAATCGGTTCCAGAAAAGAATTATCGGAAGAAATGTGTCGTCAGATTGTAAAAACCGAAGAATTTACAAAAAATAACACAGGTCTTGTTATGAATATTGCGTTGAATTACGGCGGAAGAGAAGAACTTGTAAATGCAATAACAAACATTGCCGAGGATGTAGAAAACGGCAGAAAAAATGCCGCTGATATTTCCGAAGCGGATATTCAGAATGCGCTTTACACAAGCGGACAGCCTGATGTTGATTTATTGATACGTACAAGCGGAGAAATGCGTTTGTCAAACTTTATGCTGTGGCAGGTAAGCTACGCAGAAATGTGGTTTACGGATAAATTATGGCCTGATTTTAAACCGGAGGATTTGATTTCGGCAATATATGACTATCAGCAAAGGGGCAGACGTTTCGGAGGTGTGTAAATGGTTACAAGAATAGTTACGGCACTGATAGCACTTGGAGTGTTTTTTGCGGTTGTTTTTCTTAACCCGTCGGTATTTACGGGGATTGCGACTGTGGTGATTTTACTGATGCTGTATGAGTGTCTTAATGTTGTTAGAAGTGTAAAAAGTGTGAAGATTTTAAGCTATATATCGGCACTTCTCATTCTCGCAGGTATGTGGTGGGGCTTTTTTGCTGAAGCAGCATGTGTGGTGACTGCTGCATATATGGTATTATTAATATTTATGCATGGAAAAGTCAGGTGCAGTGAGATTTTTACATCGGCTTTTATCACTTTGTATGTAACTGTTTTTATGAGCTTTGTGATTAAAATACGTATGGATTTCGGTATTCCTGAAATGATTTTGATTTTTCTTTGTGCATGGATGTCTGATACAGGCGCATATTTTGCAGGTACGTTTTTAGGAAAGCATAAGTTAATTCCACATGTAAGTCCGAAAAAAACAGTGGAAGGTTCAATTGGCGGTGTAATTGTGTGTGCACTTTCGTGTATATTGTATTTATTTATATTAAAGTGCATTGGTGCAGAAATACCGGGACTGAATTATGGTCTGATTGCAATTGCAGGTGCAGCTGCATCTGTTCTCACACAGCTCGGAGACCTTGCGGCTTCGGCTATTAAGCGTGATTTTGATACAAAGGACTACGGCAATATTTTCCCGGGACACGGCGGATTTATGGACAGATTTGATAGCGTGATATTTATTGCGCCGTTTATATATTATTTTATAGCCTTAATAAGATAACGGAGAATACAATGGATAGTATAAATATATCTTTGCTTGGGTCTACAGGCTCTATCGGTACACAGACTCTTGAAATAGCGAAGGAATACAAACATATTAATATTACAGCTTTAAGCGCATATTCTAATATAAAGCTACTTGAAGAGCAGTCACGTTGTTTCAAACCAGAAATGGTTTGTGTGATTGATGAAAAAAGAGCAAAAGAGCTTAAAGTAAAATTAGCTGATACAAGCATAAAGGTACTTAGCGGAAAAGAAGGGCTTATAGAAGCGGCTGTTAATAAAAATGTACAGACGGTCTTAACTGCTGTTGTTGGTATCAGTGGTCTTGAACCTACTATTGAAGCGATTAAAGCAAAGAAAAACATTGCTCTTGCAAATAAAGAAACTCTTGTTACAGGCGGACACATTGTAACTGAGCTTGCCAAGGAATACGGCATTAAAATTTTACCGGTTGACAGTGAGCACAGTGCAATTTTTCAGTCCTTACAGGGAATGAACGACGAAAAAGAAATCAAACGAATAATCCTTACAGCTTCGGGCGGCCCGTTTTTTGGTATGAAAAAGTCGGATTTAACTAATATTACTCCTGAGCAGGCATTGAAGCACCCTAACTGGGATATGGGCGCAAAAATCACGATTGATTCTTCAACTCTTGTTAATAAAGGTCTTGAGGTTATTGAGGCAAAATGGCTGTTTAATGTATCGGTTGATGATATTAAAGTAGTTGTACATCGTCAAAGTGTGATGCATAGCGCTGTGGAATTTACCGATAATGCAGTAATTGCACAGCTTGGAACTCCAGATATGCGTCTGCCGATTCAGTATGCACTGACATATCCTAAGCGTTTACCGATGAAAAATAATGAGCTTGATTTTACAAAATACGGTGCTTTAACCTTTGAAGAACCCGATACTGAGACCTTTTATGCGCTTGAGCTTGCAAAAAAGGCAGGACGTGAAGGCGGCAGTGTTACGACAGTTTTTAACAGTGCGGATGAAGCGGCTGTTGAACGATTTTTAAAGGGTGAAATATCATATCTTGGCATCACCGAAAGCATTGAATATGCAATGCAGAATGTACCCCAAATAGACAATCCTTCACTGGAGGATATAATGAATACGGATAAATTATCACGTGAATTAGTGTATAAGTTCAGAAAATAAATTCTAAAGGAGCGCTATAATTGATAACAGCAATCGTAACAATTATTATGTTTCTTGTCATGGTGTCACTGCATGAGTTCGGGCACTATATAGTGGCAAGATTACTGGATTTTAAAATCCTTGAGTATGCAATCGGCTTCGGACCGGCAATTTTTAAGAGCAAAAAAACAGAAATTCAGTATTCGATAAGATGTATTCCGCTTGGAGGATACTGTAAGTTTGAGGGCGAGGATAGCGCAAGTGATGACCCGAGAGCGTTTAATAATCAACCTGTATGGAAACGTATTCTTGTTGTTATGGCAGGCGGTATATTCAATATTATACTGGGATTTTTGCTGTTCCTTGTGATAGTTCCCGTTACATCTCCCATACTTACAAATACAGTTAATGAGGTTGTTCCTCACAGCTATATCGAACAGGCGGGGATTTTACCGGGAGATAAAATTGTTGAAATAAACGGTCATAACATAAATTTCTATAATGATATAACTCTATATACTCAGGAATTTGCTAAAGATAAATCTGCAAATATTGTTGTAAAAAGAAATAACGAAAAGCACAGCTTTGATATTTTTCCGACAGAACAGATTATAAAACAGAAATATACCGATAAAGGGATAGAATATACAGATATAATTAACGGTAATTCAACAACTGAATTTATTGAGTATTCGGATGAAATAAAAGCAGATGCAGAAAAGACAGGCAAAGAATATACAACAACACGTTATATTATAGGTTTTTCTCCCAAGCAGGAGAATGTGACATTCTTTAACGTCTGGGGCGAAGCATGGAATCAGACGAGGTTTGTTGTAAAGCTTGTATATACATCTTTATGGGATATGATTACCGGCGAAGTCGGAATGGAGCAGATGTCAGGCCCAGTTGGAATAGTAAATGAAGTCAATACAGCAGTTAATTCGGGCAGTAAGTCATGGCTTTATGTTTTAAATCTGATTGCGCTTTTGACCATAAATTTAGGTGTATTCAATTTACTGCCGTTTCCGGCGCTTGACGGCGGAAGGTTGTTCTTTATGATAGTTGAACTGATACGAAGAAAACCTATTCCTCCTGAGAAAGAGGGAACTGTTCATGCAATAGGCATGCTTTTATTGCTGTTGCTTGTTGTGGTAATTTCTTTTAATGATATAATGCGGCTGATAGGAAAGTGATTATATGAGAAAAATTAAACGTACTGTAGATATAGGCGGAGTAAAAATCGGCGGAAATAATCCGATAGCAATACAGTCTATGTGCAATACAGATACAAGAAATATCAAAGACACAGTTAATCAGATTTTACAGCTTGAAAATGCCGGCTGTGAAATCATACGTGTTGCCGTTCCTGATATGGAAGCGGCAGAAGCGGTAAAGGGCATAAGAAAAGCGATACACATTCCGCTCGTGGTTGATATTCATTTTGACTACCGACTTGCGCTTGAATGTATGAAAAACGGCGCAGATAAGGTGCGAATAAATCCGGGAAACATCGGAAGTATTGACAGAGTGAAAAAGGTTGTCAATATGGCAAAGGAACGCAGTATACCTATCAGAATAGGTGTAAACGGCGGCTCACTTGAAAAAGAGCTTTTAGAAAAATACGGCTCACCTACAGCCGATGCTTTGGTTGAAAGTGCTTTGGGGCAGGTAAAAGTTCTTGAGGAACTTAATTTTTCAGATACAGTTGTATCAATAAAGGTATCAAATGTTCCCGTAATGCTTGATGCATACAGAAAATTCAATGAAGTGTCTGATATACCTTTGCATATAGGAGTAACAGAGGCAGGAACTTTAAGAAGCGGTACAATAAAGTCAGCAGTTGGTATAGGTGCACTGCTATGTGAAGGAATCGGCGATACAATGCGTGTTTCGCTCACGGCTAATCCCGTTGAGGAGATTTATGCGGCGTATGATATTCAAAAAATTATGGGATTGAGGAAAAATGGTGTTGAGCTTGTATCATGTCCGACCTGCGGAAGAACGCAGATTGACCTTATAAACATAGCCTCAGAAGTTGAAAAAAGACTTTTAAACGTAAATAAGAACATTAAGGTTGCAGTTATGGGGTGTGCTGTAAATGGTCCCGGAGAAGCACGTGAGGCTGATATAGGAATTGCAGGCGGAAATGGCGAGGGATTGATTTTCTCACATGGTAAGATTATCAGAAAAGTTCCTGAAAGTGATATTATAGAGGAACTAATGAAAGAAATAGAGAAAATGTAACTACAAAGGAGTTTACAAGATGGCAAAGAAGTTTTTGGTTATAAACGGGGTTAATCTCAATATGCTCGGTATTCGTGAACCCGGTGTTTACGGAAGCAGTACACTTAAAGATCTGGAAAACTATATTGCTGAAAATGCTCAGAAAATGGGTGTTGAGGTTGAGTTTTTTCAGAGTAATTATGAGGGGGCTGTTTGTGAAGCAATTCATAAAGCATATGGAACGATGGATGGTATTATCATAAATCCCGGTGCATTCACACACTATTCGTATGCAATTCGTGATGCTTTAAGCTCTGTGAAAATACCGACGATAGAGGTTCATATATCAAATGTACATAAGCGTGAGGAATTCCGTCATCACTCGGTACTTGTTGAAGAATGTATGGGTCAGATTTGCGGACTTGGCTATAAAGGATATATATTTGCGCTGGAGGCGTTGATTGATGCAACAAAGGATTGACAGATTAAGGGAGCTTATTGAAGATGATACGGCAATATTGATTTCAAGCTATCCGAATATATTTTATTTTAGCGGATTCATGTCCGAGGATGCATATCTTTTAATATCGCATGATAAGCTCATGCTGATAACCGATTCAAGATATACTATTCAGGCAAAAGAACAATCACCGCTCTTTGAAGTGGTTGATATAAAAAAAGGCTGGGAAGAAATTTTTGGACTGATTGAAAATTGTCGCATCGGATATGAGGAAAGTCATATAACCGTGAAACAGTATAACTTTTTATGCGAAAAGGCAACCGGAAAAGAGTTTTTGCCTATGCAAAGCGAAATTAATTCACTAAGAAGAATAAAGGACACAAAAGAACTTAAACTTATTGCTCATGCTGAACAAATAGGCGATGAAGCTTTTTCATACATACTAAAACAAATCAAACCCGGTAAAACGGAAATAGAAGTTGCACTTGAACTTGAATTTTTCATGAAAAGACAAGGTGCGTCGGCGCTGTCGTTTGAAACCATTTCCGCATCGGGAATACGTTCTGCAATGCCGCATGGAAGAGCAATCGATAAGGTGATTGAAAACGGTGATTTTCTCACTCTGGATTTCGGATGTGTCTATGAAGGCTATTGTTCGGACATGACAAGGACTGTTGTTATTGGAAAAGCAAACGACAGACAAAAAGAGATATATAATACGGTTTTAACGGCACAGACCGCTGCTTTAGAGGCGATTTATAAGGGTAAAAAATGCAGTGAAATAGACGCAGTTGCAAGAGATATAATTACACAGGCGGGCTTTGGTGAAAATTTCGGACATGGACTAGGACACAGTGTTGGAATAGAAATTCATGAAGCGCCGTCGCTGTCGCCTAAGTGCGATGATATAATAATACCGGGGCATGTGCTTACAGTTGAACCGGGAATTTATATCGAAAATTTCGGCGGTGTAAGAATTGAGGATTTGATAGCTGTTACTGAAGACTCTGTAATAAATATGACGTCATCACCAAAACAGCTTATAGAGCTATAACTTAGGGGGAAGACAGATTGGCAACTTGGATAGTGCATTTACGTGTAGCTGAGATTTTTGCAAAAAAGTATGATTTTATTGACGAATATAACTTTTTTGCGGGTAATCTGGCACCGGATTGCGGTTACGGACAAAAAGACAGTTTCGGGGAATTCCAGCCACCGCCAATGGTTACACACTGGACTGATACGGGAAGTAAACGGGATTGTAAATATAAAGAGTTTTACGAAAAATATTTAAAAAATAAAGAAAAAGATAATGCATATTCTTTTTATCTTGGATATTATATACACTTGATGACTGATGTCATGTGGTCAGCAACCTTTTGCATTCCTACATATACTAAGTATGCGGATGAATACAGTAAAAATCCCGAATTTCTACGAGTGATTAAGCTTGACTGGAATGATCAGGATTTCAGGTATCTTAATGAAAAGCCTGACTTTGTTCCGTATAATCTTCTTGATGAACGTATGGGAAGGATAAATGATTATTTACCTTATTACGAAGAAAATCAGCTGACAAAACAAATTCGTTTTATCATTGACAATTACAAAACCCCTGTATCAGGGCGGGATATTTACAGAGAATATGTGTATCTTAACCGTGAAAGTATTGATAATTTTGTACTAACAGCATCAGAGATGATTGATATGGATATTGTCAAAAAAAATCTGGTATAAAAGTTAATTTTATTTAGTGCTTGAAAAATTCATATTTTTGTAGTACAATGATTTCGTATTCATTAATTGATAATTTGTATTGTCGCATTGTCGGCAGAATGGAGAAAAATTATGCAAATGATTGCAGCAACTAAAAATAAAGGCAAAATTAAGGAAATTGAGAAAATATTCGGCGATTTGGGGATTAATGTTATTACAGCCGATGATGCAGGAATTGATGTTGACGTTGAAGAAACGGGAGCTTCATTCCTTGAAAATTCTCTGATAAAAGCACGGGCAATATCAATGTTTTGCGATGAAATAGTGCTTGCGGATGACAGCGGCTTATGTGTAGAAGCGCTTGGCGGTATGCCAGGTGTACACAGTGCAAGATACGCAGGAGAAAATGCTACTGATGAAGACAGAATAAAAAAATTGCTTGGTGAAATGGAAGGCGTCGAGGACAGACGTGCAAAGTTTGTGACGTCGGTTGCGGTCATTTTTCCTGATGGCAAAGAAATTACAGCAATGGGTGAGGTAAACGGAACTATTTTAAATGAGCCTCAGGGAAATAACGGTTTCGGATATGATCCGGTGTTTTTCTGCGATGAACTTAATAAAAGCTTTGCAATGGCAACCGATGACGAAAAAAACAGCATAAGCCACAGAAGCAGAGCACTAAAAACTATGTACGAAAAAATTAAAGAATATTTAAATATACATGAGGAGAAAATTTAACAATGGATATTTTTATGGAGTATTTGATTAAACGTCACAAGGATACTAAGGATTATATACTGACAGCACTTATCATTATGGGTGCGGTTGTTTTATCGGTTGTATTGCTTATTGCAATGTTTGTTTTAAGCTTGTCCATGTCAAGTGCAGGTCAGGAAGCAGGACAGTTTTCGTCTATTGTAACAAGCCTTGGGATGTTGCTTGTTGCCGGCTTGTGGTGGGGAGCTGTAAAGCTTATTAACTACAGAAGCATTGAATTTGAGTACATATTGACAAACTCTGAACTTGATGTTGATAAGATTATCGCAAAAAAAGGCAGAAAAAGAGTAGTTTCAATAGATTTTAAAGATATTGAAATTATGGCAAATATTAATGATAATGAGCATAATTCGGAATATAAAAATAAGACCGAAAATGTAAAGGTCTATGATGTAACGGGAAATAAAGCTAACGGAAACGTTTATTTTGTTGACACAACAATTGAAGGTGAAAATGCAAGAGTTTTATTCCAGCCAACATCAAAAATTCTGGAGTCTGTCAGAAAGTTTAACCCGAGAAACATTTTTATTTACGAGGAATATTAATTATTCGTTATAAAACAAAGCAACGAAACGGAGTTTATTATGAAAGCTTGTTTTGCTGAACAGATGCGTAAAATAGATAGTGCTGCTGTTACAAACGGCGGTATACCGAGTATTGTTTTAATGGAAAATGCGGCACTTGCATGTGTGAATGAATTAAGACATGATTTTTGCGATTTAAAAAACCGACGTGTGGGAATTTTTTGCGGTAAAGGCAATAATGGCGGCGATGGTTTTGCCATTGCCAGACATCTTTATAACGAAGGTGTCGATGTGTCGGTTTTTTTGGTATGCGGAACTGAGTTTTCAGGCGATGCGGAAATTAATTTTAATATTATCCGCAAAATGGATGTTGCTATTGAGATTGTAACTGATACTGAGAATTTAAAATATATCGTAAAATCGTTTGATATTGTAATTGATGCAATTTACGGAACAGGAATACGGGGAACGCTTCAGGGAATTACTGCTGAAGTGATTGCTGAAATTAATCATAATGCAGAATATGTATTATCTGTTGATATTCCGAGCGGTATTAATGCTGATAGCGGGGAAATATGCGGTACGTGCATAAAAGCCGATAAAACAGTTACTTTTGCGGCGTACAAGATGGGAATGTTGATGTTTCCAGGTGCTGATTATATCGGAAGTGTAACAGTAAGTGATATTTCCATTCCGCAATATATTATTGACGAGTGTGAAACGGCGGCAGTTGTACCCGATATTAATTTTGTTAAAGGTATAATCCCGAAACGAAAAAATAATTCACATAAAGGCGACTATGGTAAACTGCTGATAGTTGCCGGCAGCAAAGGCATGACGGGTGCGGCGTATATGGCAGCAACTGCAGCGGCGAGAGTAGGTTGTGGACTGGTTACTTTGGGAATATGCGAAAGCTTAAACTCTGTTATGGAAGAAAAAACAAC
Source organism: Clostridia bacterium (assembly GCA_036310525.1). Lineage (GTDB taxonomy): Bacteria > Bacillota > Clostridia > UBA1381 > UBA1381 > UBA4716. Next base: position 3,570 of record JAXJRQ010000036.1, on the reverse strand, counting down.
CGAAGTAATGACCTTGCCGTTACCTGATATTAACGGACATTTGTCGGAAAGTGCTTCTGAAAAAATACTTGGTGTAATAAATAATTATGATGCTGTTTTGATAGGTCCGGGGCTTGGAAGAAGCGGCGGAGTGTTTTCGGTGGTAAGAAGCGTACTTGTAAATTCAAAGGTACCTGTAATTGTTGATGCAGATGCAATAAATGTATTGTCTCAGGATATGAGCGTTCTTTCAAATTGCAATTGTAATCTGATTTTTACACCTCATTCTATGGAAATGTCAAGATTAACCGGTCTTGATGTCAGTTATGTTGATAATAACCGCCTTACAGTGTCAAAGGAATTTTCGGAGGAGTATGGTGCAACCATTATTTTAAAAGGACATCATACAGTTGTCACGACACCCGAGCTTATGCAATATATTAATATTACAGGCAATTCAGGTCTTGCCAAAGGCGGCAGTGGAGATGTACTTGCAGGAATTGTAGCAGCTCTTTTGGCATGTGGTATTGATGAGGCTTATTCAGCAGCTGCAGCAGTGTATATACACGGACTTGCCGCCGATATTGCAGTAAAGGAAAAGAATATCAGTTCACTTCTGGCAACGGATGTTATTAAAAGCATTCCAAAGGTCATGAAGATGATAATGGGAAAATAACTGCCATATATTTCAGGTGGAAAAATATCTGATAATATGTTAAAATAGAGGGGAAATAGAAATGGAAAAGAGAACGTGGGCAGAAATTGATTTGGATGCAATTGCCCATAATATGCGTGAAATAAGAAAAATAACAAGTCCTGACGCACAAATCATGGCCGTTGTGAAGGCTGACGGTTACGGATGCGGTTTTTATGAAACCACAAAGGTTCTTCTGGAAAACGGAGCCGACCGACTGGCTGTTGCTATATTGCAAGAGGGAAAACAGCTCAGGAAACGTGGAATAGATGTACCTATTTTGATTTTAGGTGCCTCGTTTGAAGACGATATTGAGGATATAATAGATTCCGATATTACCCCAAATGTATGCTCTTTTGAATTTGCGAAAGCAATTTCAGAAGTGTCCGAAAGAAAACAGAAAACAACTAAAATTCATATAAAGCTTGATACAGGTATGAGCCGTGTGGGATTTCTTATTTCTGATAACAACGAAAAAGTTATACGTGAAATAGAGAAAATTTCCCAATTGCCATATATAGAAATTGAAGGAATATTTTCTCATTTCTCAACCTCCGATGAAGCTGATGATTCATATACAAGACTGCAGTTTAAGCGGTTTATGGAGGTATGTAATGAGCTTAAAAATATCGGAATCAATATTCCGATAAAACATATTTGTAACAGTGCCGGAGTGATGATGTATCCCGAAATGCATCTTGATATGGTACGCCCTGGTGTGATTTTATACGGAATGTATCCGTCAGAAGAGGTTGATAAGAGCAGACTTAATCTTATACCTGCCATGACAGTAAAATCAAAAATCACATTTGTCAAAGAGGTTGAAGCAGGCAGAGGTGTAAGCTACGGCAAGGAATACATAACCGACGGAACAACCAAAATTGCAACTGTTCCCATCGGTTATGCCGACGGATATTTAAGAAAAATTGCGAAATGCGGAAAAATGATTGTGAACGGCGTAAAAGTTCCGATTATCGGAAGAATATGTATGGATCAATGTATGATTAACGTCTCAAATGTCCATAATATAGAAAGAGGCGACGAAGCAATTATTTTCGGACGTGAAGGAATTACAATAGATGATCTTGCCAAATGGCTTGATACCATTAATTACGAAATTTCATGCGTAATCGGAAAACGTATCCCGAGGATATACATTAAAGACGGAAAGGCGGTGAAAGTTCTCAATTATCTTCTCTGATTTTCGGACGAAAAATCTAAGAAAGGGGCCTGATTGCTTTGTCACACATTAAAAAATCAAAAGATGAGCTTATAAAAGAACTGGAAAACGGTTATAAGGAAATGTCAGATATTAATCTTGAATTGGCACAACTGAGCATTGCTGCGGATAATGAATGTCTTTTACAGTGCGAAGAAAAACTGACGGAGTGTGAATAAAAGTGATTGTGAAAAGAGGAGATATTTACTATGCAGATTTAAGTCCTGTAATCGGAAGTGAGCAGGGCGGAATTCGTCCTGTGTTGATTATACAGAACGATGTCGGCAATAAATACAGTCCGACTGTTATTGCGGCGGCAATTACAAGCAGAATTAATAAGGCAAAGATGCCTACTCATATTGAATTGTCGGCGGCTGAATATGGACTTAATAAAGATAGCGTGGTATTACTTGAACAAATAAGAACGATAGACAAAAAGAGACTGCGTGAAAAAACAGGACGTCTGGACGGAGAGCTTATGGAGAAAGTTAATGAAGCACTTGCCATCAGCTTCGGTTTATGTGGATTCTGACAATCGTGGCTTGCGGTTGTTTGTATATAAACGTTATGCGGCCGTGTGGCTACATAATTCTTAGACTTGCTATTTTTTTGCGGGTCTGTTCGGTTAATAAAATACGGCTTAGGTTTTTATCTTAAGCCGTATTATTTTTTTGTAATAATAATTTAATACCTGAAAAAGATTTTTTTATTAAAAACTATTGACTTAAACGACTTTTTTTCGTAAAATAATACATAAGAGCGTCTTATTATATTATGAAATGATATATTTATGCTACAATAGACTAAGGAGATTCAGATGAAGACTTTATATTTGGAATGTAATATGGGTGCCGGTGGAAAAACCATTGCATCTGCACTGTTGGAGTTAATGGATAATCCACAGGATGTTTTAGATAAAATAAATGCTATATGCGGTAAGGATTTAAAACTGATTTCAAAAAAATCCGAAAGTAGTGGAGTGCGTGGAACGGCGTTGTACCTGTCGAGTAAGTCATCTTCAAAAAATGAAGATGAAGAGAGTGTGCAAGAGGAAGAAGTACACGAAGAAAAAATCCCGCGTAAGCATAGAGTCCTGAAGGATATGCTTGATATTATTGATGATATGCCGATTAATGCACGTGTAAGAAAGAATGCTGTCGGTATTGCTACATTAATTGCCGAAAGTGTTGCGGCGACAAGAGGGACAACGAAGGAAGAAGCACACCTTCATGGACATGCGTCAATTGAAAACATTATTATGATTGTAACGATTTGTCTGATTATAGATGAGCTTGAACCGGAATATATTGCTGCATCACCGGTGTGTCTGGGAATGGGATATACACACAGTATTTACGGAACTGTTGCAGTTCCTACTCCGGTAACGTCATATTTACTTACAGGTATTCCGTCATTTGCCGGAAAATTTGAAGGCGAATTATGCACAACACTTGGTGCGGCTGTTCTTAAGTGGTTTGTAAAAGAATTTGAAAACATGCCCAAAATGGTTGTGAAGAAAATAGGTTGTGGTATTGGCAAAGAAAAATTCACTGCACCTAATTGCCTGAGAGCTTTCTGGGGTGAAATCATTTCAACAGGGGCAAACAGCGAAACAACAGCACTTGAGTGTATAGTGGATGATATGACCGCAGAAGCAATCAGCTTTGTTCAGAATCGT
>JAXJRQ010000035.1:0-1981 GCA_036310525.1 Clostridia bacterium | reverse complement strand
TAGTTAAACTTTGCGCTGGGGTTATTAGCCGGAACAGCAACTCTGAGGTCTTCGTTTGTATATTCATTTTTTGAAACAGTTGTATGCTCCATGTTTGTATTAACATCAAGATTAACCGTAAGGCTGTCATAACTTCCATCAACACTTTCAGCATATTGTTTGATAACATCCTTAAGTTCTGCCGCCTGAACGGGGATTGCACACATTGCAGTCATTGCAACAGCTGTGCAAAGAGATAATAATTTCTTTTTCATAGTCATCCATAACCTTTCTGCCCACAAGCAAATTTGTTGCGGACGCTTTATCTGTGGGCAGACAATGCGCCATTGGAATTATGTACAAATGCAGTTATGCATTGCAGACAAATCCTTTAAAGACCGTAAATGGTATTCGGGTCTTTTTAATGAATTTTACACTCATTCTATTTTAATCTTATTATATTATATCGTACCCTTATTGTCAAGATATTTTAGTTAATGAAATTTGATTTTTACAAATTTGTTACAATAGACACCGGATTTTTATTAACCTTTACCAAAAAGGCGGCTGAAAAACGACTTTTTATCAAAGCTCTTCATTTGTGAATAGCGTATTTCTTCGCCATTTAAAATCTTTTTGGCATTTGTATCAAAATAGTCCATACATTCTTTGCCGTAATTCTTAATTATCAGATTGCGTGCACGCTCCATATTGGGCGGACGGTCGGTCAGATTATGCATATCCGAGCCAATGACATGCGCTCTGCCGTCCGATATAAGAAGTGATGCAAATTTCATAAATTCAGGCTTATAGAAGGATTCGCAGCTTATCTGATACAATACGTCCTGCTCAAAGAGCATCGACAACAAATAGCTTTCCTGCTGCCAGTACCTGTCGATGTGCGCTATTATAGGCTTAAAGCCACGCACCGTAAGCTTATAAATTGCGTCAATCATCCATTCCTTCCATGGCGAAAGCGGCATTTCGATTAATATATAATCGGTATTGTTTATGCACATCGAGCGTGTTTCTGCATATTCGGAAACATCCGTTGTCATATTAAGCTCACAGCCATGATAAATTTCAGGCACGTCAATATTTCGTTTTCTGATTTCTTCCTTAAGTCTTAAGAGGTTTTCGTTACGGTCACTTATAAACGAAAGTAAATCCTCACGTTTTTTCGGATAGCAGTGCGATGTGGAAATCACCTTATCCACACCCTGACGCTTACTTTCCTCAAGCATCTTTAAGGACATTTCAATATCCGCCGCCCCGTCATCGAAGCCGGGCAGAATATGCGAATGACAATCTATCATTTCATACTCCAATCTGCCGCATAACGGCACAAATTATTATGCGTAAGAGACTTCAAACACTGCGCTTGTTTTTCTTAAATCGCTTATACATTACAATAATCGCATCTCTTACATTTATAAACACCGTACTGCCTGCCATAGCACCCGCAGTATCAAGAATTATATCACCCAACTCACCGCTTCTGCCGGGAACAAACATCTGATGCAGTTCGTCAACTGCCGCATACACAGCACAAAAAATAATCGCATAAAGCCATTTTCGCTGTTCTGTATTTCCGTATTTCATCACAGCAAACATCAAAAACGCCGAGATTCCCAGCAGTGAAAACAGCAGAAAATGAGCGCATTTACGTATACAGCTGTGAATATCCTTCACTATTTCACGCTTTACCTCAGGTGGTTTGTCCTTTATTACAGGAACGGTATTTACAATTTTAACGGTCAAACCCTCGGATAAATCCGCCGAAACTGCCTTACTCTGCGATGAAAACATAAATATGACCGACATTACAGCCGCCGTTATAATAAACGGCAAAATTCTAATTATTTTCATTTTTACCTTAATTCTGAAAGATAAAGGCTGTTTATTAAAACAGCCTTTATTTTTAATTTTTATTTACAAGCTTACGTACCTTTGACTTTAAAACACCCCAATATGACACAAGAATAAGAATTCTTCTGCGGCG
>JAXJRQ010000034.1:0-3035 GCA_036310525.1 Clostridia bacterium | reverse complement strand
GTACTGTCTTTCCAGTACCAGTTTGTACCGCCGCCTCTGCCGTATACTGTCATATTTGATAAGTCAGCTGTTGGATAAACTTCAAATGTAAGCGCCTTTGCAAGCGTTCCCGACGCCGTCTTTACAGTAGTATACAATGCCGTATCGTGCTCGCCGCTTAGCTTTAAAACTGTATCATCATCTGCTTTTTCACCGATACCTTTGTCTGTTGCTGCTGTTACAGAGCTTTTAACACCGCTGAATGATTTCATAACAACATCATCAATATATATTTTTGATACCTGTGTCGTGTCAGATGCTTTAAAAATAAGTCGGCAAACATTGTTGGTAAATTTTGTTTTTGTACTCGTATAAAATTTATCGTTAAGATATGCTGTGCTGTATCCGTTTGTATCGGGATTAAATACAAACCTGATGTCATTCCATTCGCCAACCTTCATGTCAGCAGTCTTTACACTCATAATTGCATTGTTGTAACGTGTTCCGAATATAACCTCTGAAACATTTGATTCCAGATAAACCTTCATTGAATACTCTGTAACAGCACTGAATGCTGAGCCGTTATGGTTTAAATATGCATTATTATACGCAGTACCGTCACTTTTTAATGCACTGCTAAGAAGCATTGACATATCGTCCTCTGCCTTGCCGCCGATTCCGCCTTTCGCTTCTCCTGTAGCATTATCACCAAATGTGTATAAAGTACCTGTAATTTTACCGTTTTCATCAACCGTACCATGATTAAATGAATAATCGGTATTTATTGTTTCTGTTGTGTTTACGTCTGCCGCATGCGCCATCATCGGGAGTGCGCTTGTGCAAAGTACTAAGGATAGTGCCAGAGATGTCAGCTTTTTGATTTGGTTTTTCATAAAAATCCGTCCTTTCTTTGGAATGGGTGATGTGTAAATTGTAATTTGTAGGGGTGTTTTGCGTTTGTGATTGTAGGGGAGGGTCTCTGTGCCCTCCCGTAATATATTTGTGCACGGGAGGGGATGGAACCCCTCCCCTACGGTGGGATAATTGTTTGCATCCCGATAAATTACAATTTATTTAACCCAACATCCATAAATTATTTATTAATTGGAGATTTGTGCAAAGCGGTAAGGCTTCGCCAGCGAATCCCACATAAATACATTAACCGTTCTGCCTGATGAATACGAGGTGATTGTTTCCTCTAAAGTATTCACTCCGCTGTTTAAGGTAACAGCTTCGGCATAATTATCCACAAGCTTTCCGTCCTCAAAAACATTCACAATCAGATATGCTGTTTTTTCTGCGGTGCTTTCATTATTTATTTCCGCTCTGAAAACTCCGCCGTCTGTGATTTCGACTGCAACAGAGCTAAGCGGTGACTTCACAACACTGAAATCGGAATAAATCTTTTCGCCGTAGAGCTGACCGTTACCCATTACGATATTTTCAGCGCAGGTAAATCTGTAGGTTTTGCCTGTCTTCAGCGGTTCTTCAAGCTCAAGCGTGATGCTGTATGCGGAAGAATCATACTCGGCGCTTATAATCTTAGCCGACTCTGAGCCTGATGCGACAGTGAATTTTGAGGGGTATATACTTGCCGCAGTGAGTGCTTCAGAAAAAGTTATCGTCATTGTTGTATCAGTGTCATAGACCTGATATTCGCCGTATGCATTGGGCGAGGTTATTCCCGTTATAATGGGTGATGATGAAAGATGCGTTGCGCTGTAGTTATCAAGCGCATAGTATCTTGCCATGTCCGCACCCTGAAGATACGAAATCACTCGCACGCTTGACAGGGCAAGGTTATCGGGAAGATTTGTTTTTTCATCTCTCATTACCACTTCGCCGTCAAGTGAAAGATTAAATGTTTTCTTTGCTACATTAATATCAATCGTGACATCGTACCAGCGGTCTTCCTCAAATGCATATGTAGTTCCGTTTTCACTTGTGAACTTTCCGTTTCCGATTTCCAAAAGCTTCGGTCTCTGATAGCCGCTTGCCGGAATAGCCATAAATCCTACTTTTCCGGTAAGCTCGTTTATATAGAAATCAAAGTTCATAACAACTCTTGTGGTACAGCTTCCGCAGCTAAGACCTATCCATGCGCCTTCCTTTGAAGTGTCCACTTCGTTTTGGGCACCTACAACTACGCTTTGTCCGTAAGACGGATTAACAATATCGTAGCCGATAAAGCCAAGACCGTTATCTGTACCGCCTGCACTGCCCTCTGTTTCAAAATTTTCAGTTACAACCACTTCTTCAAACATCATAAGAGCAGTTATTGTAAATATCTTTTCAGCAGATTCGCCGAGGTCATTTTCAGCATAGAACTTTATCGTGTGCTTACCTGCACTGATTGCTGAAAGGTCAACGGTGTTTTCGCCGAGTACTAAATCGGCAAATTTTTCGCCGTCTACCGAAACATAACCCTCTTTTAGCTGTGCACCTGAAAACTTTATTGTGGCATTTACAGCATTAAGCTCCGCTTTCTGATACTCTGTATTATCAATCAGCGAAACATTAAGCTTTGGAGATGTTCCGCACTCTGATGTGATTATAAGAGGTGCGCTTTCGCCTGTTTCCTTATACACATCGGTTACTTTTGCGGTTATCTCGTATGTTCCCTCATCAAACATTTCTTCATATATATACGGTGCTTCCGTATCGGTAAATACACTCTTACCGTCCTTGAAGAATTCAACCGCTACGACTTCGTCGTATGCATTGACATCTGCTTCAATCTGCGTAATTTTATCATCAACTACTTTTTCCGAAAGCAGATTTAATTCTACCTGCGGAGTGAAGTAGTCGGACGGCAATTCGACAGGTCCGAAATAATAATGACCTGTGATAATGTCTCCGCACATTACAAGAAGCTGATAGTCTTCCATTATTCTTAGGTTTGTATTTGCCGTTATATCATTACCCGATGAATCCTTTACGATAAGCTTTTCACCGTAATATGTGAAATTCTCAAGCACATCGCCGACCGTTGAGCCGATATTGGTGATTTTTGTACCGTTTATTTCGTACTTATCAGATGTCAGTGCAGGAAGTGT
>JAXJRQ010000033.1:0-11110 GCA_036310525.1 Clostridia bacterium | reverse complement strand
GAAGAAATCACTATTGCTCGTAACTTAATCAGAAGCTATGGCTTAAATGTATCACAATAAGCCTTAATTCGTTGTTTTACCACAGTTACAGCATAATATCAACAAACTGTACTACTATTAACCCATGCGACTATCGCATGGGTTTCTTTATCTTTTAAGAAATTACGTTTTTTGCAATTTCCTAACTCACAAAAAGTCTGATAATGGAATCGGCTGCGAGAATGACAGTCACGATAGGTGATTTTTTTATAAAAAAAGACAGCGGTAAACCGCTGTCTTTCAAATATTTCAAGCCGAATTAGTCCTCAACTTTTATAACTTCCTTGCCGTCGTAATATCCGCAGGACTTACAAACTTTATGAGGCATCTTATACTCACGGCACTGGGGGCACTCCACCATGTTCGGTGCAGTCAGCTTCCAGTTAGCGCGTCTGCTGTTTCTTCTGGCTTTAGATACTTTATTCTTAGGTACTGCCATTGATTACACCTCCATAAAATCACTCTAACATTTTACTTAATTAAGTCCGCCAAAGCTGACCATCTGGGATCAATAACATCATGATTACATCCGCAATCTCCTTCATTCAGATCCGCACCGCAATTGCTGCAAAGACCCTTACAGTCCTCACTGCACAGATACTTACCCGAAATATTCATCAGGAAATTATTAATTATAATATCATCAATATCAATCATGTGTCCATCAAACAGAATTACATCAGAATCCTCTGATACAGTTCCGTCATCCTGTGCAAGAACTTCATCAACGTCAAAGTTAACCTCAACGTCAATGTCTTTCGTGCATCTCGCGCACACAGTACGCATTTCACCGGCACATTCAGCTCTGAAAATCAGAGATTTGCCGTTATTTGCGATATTGCCCGTAATAGTAAGGGGCTTTTCAAAATGATACATTTCGCCCAAAAAATCCGTATCGGACATTGCAATTTCACCTGAAACAGCAACTATTCCGCCGAATTCCTTGAGAATAGATGAAACATCAACAATCATTGTATTCTCCAAATCTATAGCTTTGACACATCTATATCAGAGTAAAATTACTTCAATTCTACCTTAGCACCTGCTTCTTCAAGCTCAGCCTTCATCTTTTCAGCCTCTTCCTTAGCTACTGCTTCCTTAAGGGGCTTCGGAGCTTCGTCAACCAATGCCTTTGCTTCCTTCAAGCCAAGACCTGTGATTGCTCTAACTACCTTGATAACGTTAAGCTTTGATGCACCTGCATCAGCAAGAATTACGTCGAATTCTGTCTTTTCTTCAGCTGCAGCACCACCTGCTACAGCAGCACCTGCAACCATAACGGGAGCAGCTGCGCTTACACCGAACTCTTCTTCCATCATCTTAACGAGTTCAGCAACTTCCAATAACTTTAATTCCTTGATTGAATCAAGAATTGCATTCAAATCTGCCATTTTATTTTCCTCCTATAATCGTATAATTACAAATTTATTAATTATTCAGCAGCCGGTGCTTCTTCCGCAGCTTCTTCAGCTACAGCCTCTTCAGCAGCGGGAGCTTCTTCTGCAACTTCTTCAGCTGCGGGTGCTTCCTCAGCAGCAGCTTCTGCTGCGGGAGCTTCTTCAGCGGGAGCCTCTTCAGCTGCAGGTGCTTCTTCAGCAACTGCTTCACCGCTCTTCTTAGCAACGAGGTCAGCTATTTCAACACCACCGTCTACGATAGTTGAAAGTAGGCGTGCAAGGTTTGAAATAGGAGCATTCAAGCTGCCCATCATAGTTGCAATCAATGTTTCCATGTTCGGTGTTGCAGCTAACTTGTTCACTTCATCAAGTGACATAACTGCGCCGTCCATAAATCCTGACTTGATTTCAAGCTTGTCATTACCCTTTGCATATTCAGCCATAACCTTAGCGGGAGCAACGGGATCCGTGTCCGATACTGCTACAGCTGTAGGTCCATGGAGAACTTCATCCAATCCTTCAAGACCTGTTTCTTTTGTAGCTAATCTCAAAAGAGTATTCTTTATAACGAAATACTTACATCCGGCAGCTCTGAGCTTATTACGAAGATCTGTATCTTCTTCAACTGAAAGACCACGGTAGTCAACGAGGACACCAGTCTGAGCAGCCTTAAGAATTTCAATAACGTCAGCTACTTGTGCTTTTTTTGCTTCTAATGCTTTTGCGCTTGGCATATATTTATTCACCTCCTGATTTATGATCACTCATTTTCTGCAATGAAAACGAATTTATATATGCCTTCAATATTTAACAATTATTCATTGTGAATAAAAGAAGGCTCTTTGCCGTAGACGCAAAGAGCCATAGTTTTACTATAACTAATCACCCTCGGCCGGACTTCTATGCTTACGCAATGCCTGCTGTCTACGGATTTCAACTTGAATATAATATCACAAAAATAACATTATGTCAAGTACTTTTTATTAAATTTATTAGTTTAATTTAGCCGAGTTGATTTTTATTCCGGGGCCCATTGTTGAAGCAATAGCAACGCTTTTCAAATACTGACCCTTTGCAGCTGACGGCTTAGCCTTAATGATAGCTTCCATAAGTGTTGTGAAGTTTTCTGTAAGCTTCTGTGCACCAAATGAAGCCTTACCGATAGGACAATGAATAATGTTTGTCTTATCAAGTCTGTACTCAATCTTACCTGCTTTGATTTCGTTAACAGCCTTAGTAACGTCCATAGTTACTGTGCCTGCCTTAGGTGACGGCATCAAGCCCTTAGGACCTAAAACCTTACCAAGACGACCAACAACGCCCATCATATCAGGAGTTGCAACAACAACGTCGAAATCGAACCAGTTTTCGCCCTGAATCTTTTCAACGATGTCCATTTCGCCTACATAGTCTGCACCAGCTGCCTTAGCTTCATCAGCCTTAGCACCCTTAGCAAAAACCAAAACCTTTACGCTCTTACCTGTACCGTTGGGAAGTACAATAGCACCTCTTACCTGCTGGTCAGCGTGTCTTGAGTCAACACCCAATTTGATATGAGCTTCAACAGTTTCATCAAACTTAGCCTTAGCTGTCTTTGTGATAAGATCCATAGCTTCATCTACATCGTAGAGCTTTGATCTGTCAACAAGCTTTGCGCTTTCCTTATATTTCTTTCCTCTAAACATTTTTATCCTCCTTCGTGGTCAAACGAGAAACACTCTCTCCCACCCAATTCTTATAATTCCAAAAACGTATTAGTCTTCAACTACTACGCCCATGCTTCTGCATGTACCTGCAATCATGCTCATAGCAGCTTCAAGTGAAGCAGCGTTAAGGTCAGGCATTTTCTGTTCAGCAATAGCCTGAACATCAGCTTTTGAAATAGTAGCTACCTTTGTCTTGTTAGGAACACCTGAACCGCTCTTGATATTGCACGCCTTTTTGATAAGAACCGGTGCCGGCGGTGTCTTCGTGATGAATGAGAAGGATCTGTCAGCATAAACTGTAATAACTACAGGAATAATAAGTCCTGCATCCTTCGCTGTCTTTTCGTTAAATTCCTTTGTAAACTGCATAATGTTTACACCGTGCTGACCCAATGCGGGACCAACCGGGGGAGCCGGAGTTGCTTTGCCGGCAGGAATTTGTAATTTGATATAACCTGCAACTTTCTGTGCCATAGTGGCCACCTCCTAAAAAATTATAGCATTGTGCTATATAATGTGGTATTTGCGGACGCTTTGCGTCCTCCCACTGTTACCAGAGGGATTTATTACAAACGGACAAGCCGTTTATAAACTAAAAATTAATCAACATGTTCAACCTGTGTACAATCCACTTCAGCGGGAGTTTCACGGCCAAACATCATAACTGTTACATTGACCTTTCTTCTTTCAGCGTCAATGCTTACAACCTTGCCCAAAAAGCCTTCCATAGCGCCTGACTTAATGTTAACCATATCGCCGGGGGCAAAATCAATATCTGCCATGCGAATCTTTTCAACGCCCATTCTTTCAACTTCTTCATCACTTAAAGGAACGGGTTTAGAACCGGGGCCTACAAATCCGGTTACGCCTCGTGTATTACGGACAACGTACCAGCTTTCATCGGTCATAACCATCTTTATTACAACATAGCCCGGGAAAATTTTGCGTTTAACAATTTTTTCTGTATCGCCTTTTTTCTCTACCTCATCCTCGGTAGGAACTCTGACATCAGGAATTAAGTCCTGCATTCCACGGTTTTCAACAGACTTTTCTATATTGGCTTTAACCTTGTTTTCATAACCTGAATATGTGTGTACCACATACCATTTAGCTTCTTCGGCCATAAACCATTCTCCTTCCTATTGAATTTTACCGACAGATTAAAGAATATTTGTCAGTAAGGAGAATAGCTTCGAAAAACCTACGTCAAGAATTGACAGAATTACTGTCACAATTGCAACAAAAGCAATAATAACCATTGTGTTGTGTGCAAGATGCTCTTTTGTAGGCCATGTTACCTTTTTAACTTCAGATTTACATTCTTTAAAATACTTTTTAACTTTTGATTCAGCCATAATTACACATCCTTATTTTTAAAACAAATGATTATTTGGTTTCCTTGTGAAGAGTGTGCTTTCTGCAGAACTTGCAGTACTTCTTCATTTCAAGTCTGTCAGGGTCATTCTTCTTATTCTTCATTGTGTTGTAGTTTCTCTGCTTACATTCTTCGCAAGCTAATGTAATTTTTACTCTCATCTTAAAACACCTCCGATTTTATCTTTGGCTCTTCTTTTTTCTATGCTTTTGAAGTACACAAAAAAAAAGAGCTTTTTCGCTAAGCACAATTATTGTACCATATGTTTCTTTGTATGTCAACACTTTTTTGAAATTTTTTTATACAAAAACCCAAAGCTTCTCTGCCTTGGGTTTTTGTATATTATGAACAAGTAATCGCACTCACTGCTTTAGTCTTCCATACGTGCTCTTATATATGCCTCAAGTGCATCCGCAGTACGTTCAAGTCCCATACGGCTGCTGTTGATTGTTATATCGTAGTTTCTGGAATCTCCCCACTTGATTGCACAATGATAGTTATGATAGAATTTTCTTTGTCTGTCCTGCTTGTTAATCATAACATCGGCCTCAATTGAAGAAATTTTATTGAGATTTTTTATTCTGTTAATCTTACATTCCTTGTCTGCCAGTACAAAAATCGAAACTACGCCCGGATAACCCTTTAAAATCGTTTCGGAGCATCTGCCCACAACAACAAACGACTCACCGTTTTCAGCCTTTTCACGCAAATACCGAAACTGCATCTGAGCTATATGCTCTTCGGGAGAACTGCTGTGTCCCTTGACTGTTCTTGTAAACAGCTTATTTCTCGGTGCTTCATCGTAGCGTTCAATTTCTCTGTGGTCAAGATTTTTATGCATCGCAATTTCCTGCAAAATATTCGAATCATACAAAGGAAGTCCGAATTTATTTGCGAGCATTTCGGCAATCACATGACCGCCGCTTCCAAATTCACGTCCTACAGTAATAATAAGTGGTTTTGACATTATGTTTCCTCCTTTATTTTAAATATATCTGGCAAATATAAATACCGTCGAAACAATAAGTACAATAATTGTTGCCGGTGCAGCCGCTTTGCAGTACTTGCCCCAGCCTATGATGTAACCCTCACGTGATGCAACCGAAATACCTACAACGTTTGCCGAAGCACCAATCGGAGTTGCGCTTCCGCCAATATCCGTACCCATTGACAATGACCACGCAAGTGTTTTTAAATCAATACCCGAATTCCCCGCAATTGCCGTTATGACCGGTATCATTGTAGCCGCAAACGGAATATTATCCACAAAAGCACTTGCAATTGCAGAAACCCATATAATAATCGCAACCATCATATACAAATTTCCGCCGCTGATTTTTTCAATAAATACAGCAATCGCTTCAAGACATTTTGTTTGCTCAAGCCCTCCTACAACCACAAACAAACCAATAAAGAACAGCAGTGTTTTATAGTCAACCTTTGAGAGTATTTCGCCAATATGTCTCGGTGCCGCTATAAGAGTAAGTACAGCAATAAGCACACCGATCGTCGAAACAGTAAAACCTGTTATTGAATGTGTCACCAACAGCACTACCGCAAGTCCGAATATGAAACAGCTAAGTGCAAAGCCTTTTTTATCAACAATTGCGTCCTTTGGGTCAGGATGCTTTATATCCTTCGCAGCATTTTCATTTTTTATAAGGTCTTTGCGGAAGGTTGCGTAAAAATATATTATTGTAAATATAAGCGAAATTCCTGCAATGACACCTGTGTTGGTAATAAAATCACCGAAAGAATATCCGAGCGACGTACCTATAATAATATTAGGAGGGTCTCCGCACATTGTTGCAGAACCGCCGAGATTTGCACAGAAAATTTCTGCAAGGATCATAGGTACGGGATTAAATTTAAGAAGTGATGCCAATTCAACCGTAACAGCCGCCAAAAACAGAATTACTGTTATACTGTCAATAAACATCGCCAAAAACGCCGACATAATCATGAACGTTATAAATATAGGAACGGTTTTGTAATGCACAAAGTTTGCAATCTGCATGCACAGCCATCTGAAAAATCCTACTCTTGCCATGCCTTCAACCATTATCATCATTCCCGTAATAAAAACAATTGTTTCCCAGTTGATGCCTTTTGCCGCTGCCGTTTCACCTGAAGAATACCAGAAGTGTACTTCGGTAAACGCCTGAAAATTCAACGTTTCAATAATTGCCCCGAAATCCCTCATGGATATTCCGAACACGAGAATAAGTGTAAGTGCCGCACTTATGAGTGTAATTATGTGTCTTTCGATTTTTTCGCTGATAATAAGTAAAAACATTATAACGAAAATCGAAACTGCTAAAACCTGAGATACCATCTTTTCTTCCTCCACCATAATATCTTTATTTTCATCGTAACAAGTATACACCCTTTTTTTCACAAATTCAAGCAAAAATATATTTTTTGTCAGTTTGATGTTTTTTTTGCCAAGTACAGACTTTTTCATTATAAATTTGTTATAAAAACAGCCGTATATTTGCAGTCCGCATCTTGACGGTAATATGATTTTTATGTATAATATATAAGTAATAAAATTCACAAAATTTATTATACCAAACCGAAAGAAGGAACTATTAATGCTTATAGATTTTCATACACACATTTTCCCGCCTAAAATAGCACATAAAACAATTGAGGTACTTGAGGAAAGTATTGTGCGGGTAAGTCACAAAACGGTGAAAGCCGTTATCGGTGCTACATCTGATGACCTTTTGAAATCCATGAAAGACAACAACGTGGATTTTTCGGTAGTGCTCCCCATAGCAACCAACGTGCATCAGCATACAACCATAAATAATTATGCTGCTGAAGTGAATAAAATTCCCGGTATTTTTTCTTTCGGTTCGCTGCACCCTATGCAGGAGGACTGGTGCGAAACTCTGTACGATATAAAAGAAAAAGGACTTTTAGGTATAAAACTGCATCCTGAATATCAGCAGTTTTTTATTGACAGTCCCGAATCGGTAAGATTATTAAAAAAATGCGAAGAGCTTGGTCTTATGGTTGTGCTGCACACCGGAAAGGACCACGGAATCGAGCCGCCTGTACATTGTACACCTGACAGACTGAGATTTGTTCTTGACAATCATGTAAGCGGCAAAAATATAGTCGCAGGTCACCTTGGCGGATGGCAAATGTGGGATGAGGTCGAAAAATATCTTATCGGCACACCTGTTTTACTCGATACCGCATACATAAGCCAACACATAAGCAGTGAACAATTTGTGCGTATAGTGCAGACACACGGCAGTGATAAGGTGCTTTTTGCAACTGATTCTCCGTGGGAAAGTCCGACACATACAAAAGCATTTATCGACGCTTGTACACTGTCGGAATCCGAAAAAAATAATATTTTTTCGGAAAATGCAAAAAAACTTCTCAAAATCAGTTGAGTTAAATTCAAAATTAAGGTATAATACCAATAATAATACATTTTTCGGAGAAAAAGAATGTTCAATAACGATATTAGCATAGACCTCGGAACAGCAACAGTTCAGGTCTATATAAAAAACAAAGGAATAGTTCTTCGTGAGCCTACGGTTATCGCTGTTAATTCGGACAGTAACGAGGTGTGCGGAGTAGGCCGTGAGGCATTGTCAATGCTCGGACGCACTCCTCCCAATATCAAGGTGGTTCGTCCGCTTATTGACGGAGTTATATCAAGTCTTACACTTACTCAGGAAATGATAAAGCATTTTCTTTCAAAAGTTTTATCGGGAATTTCAGGTATGCCAAGAATTATGATGTGCGTTCCGAGCGGTATAACCGATGTAGAACAACGAGCAGTTATAGAAGCCGCACGTGATGCAGGGGCAAAGGATATTTATATAATCGAAGAACCCGTTGCAGCGGCACTTGGTGCAGGCTTTGATATTTCACGTGCAAGAGGAACGATGATTGTCGACATCGGCGGTGGCACAACCGACATTGCGGTTATGTCACTCGGCGGTATAGTTGTAAGCCGTTCTTTGAAAATTGCCGGCGATGAATTTAACGATGCGGTTGCACGTTATATAAAGAAGGAAAAGGGGCTCATAATAGGGCCGCGCACCGCAGAAAGATTAAAGCAGGAAATCGGATGTGTTTATGCACGAGAGAAGGATGTTGTTGCCGAAGCGAAAGGACTTGGCGTTGTTTCGGGGCTTCCCGAAAGCGTTACGGTATCAGGCAATGAAATGTGTCCTGTTTTTGATGAATTTGTTTTTAATATCTGTGAAAGAGTACGTGAGGTCTTTGAGGTGACACCGCCTGAGCTTCACGGTGATATAATAGATGACGGCATAATCATGACAGGCGGCGGTTCACTCATATGCGGACTTGATAAGCGCATAAGCGAATCCGCAGGCGTAAAATGCGTCATTGCCGAAAGAGCAGTTGATTGCGTGGCACTTGGCGCAGGTGTTGCACTTCGTGCAATTGACCACATAAGTGACCCGACAAAAATGTATCACAAAAAAGCATATATAAGAGATTAAAGGAGAAAACTATGTTAAACAATATTGATATTCAAAAAATACTTCCCCACCGTTACCCATTTTTACTGGTAGACAAAATATTGGAGCTTGACGAGGGAAAAAGTATAAAAGGTATAAAAAATGTAACAATTAACGAGCCGTTTTTTCAGGGACATTTCCCCGGAAACCCCATAATGCCCGGCGTACTTATTTGTGAAGCATTAGCGCAGGTTGGCGCAGTTATGCTTTTGTCATTGCCTGAAAACAAAGGCAAGCTTGGCGTGTTTACAGGCATAAACAATTTCAAGTTCCGCCGTCAGGTGGTACCTGGTGACACACTTGAATTAAGTGCAGAGCTTTTGACATACCGCCACGGCATGGGTAAAGCAAATGTTAAAGCAACAGTTGAAGGTCAGGTTGCCGCAATGGGTGAAATCAGCTTTGCCGTAATCGACAACGCCGCTGACGCATGATGATTTTTGAGAACGAATGCATTGATGATCTGCAGATTAATAATCTGAGGATAATTCAGAAAACCGACGGTTTTAAATTCGGTATTGATGCTGTTTTGCTGTCGGATTTTGCAAAGAATACGCCGTCAAAGCGTACACTTGATTTATGCACCGGCACAGGAATTATCCCGTTGCTTTTAAGTGCAAAAACAAACACTCTTCAGATTTACGGTCTTGAAATTCAGCCTGAAATTTGTAATATGGCACAGCGCAGTGTCTTATATAACAAGTTGGAAAACCGCATACATATAGACGAGGGCGACCTCAACAATGCATGTGAACTTTACGGAAAATGCAGTTTTGATAAAATCACCTGCAATCCGCCGTATATGGAGTGTGGAACAGGCATTATTAATAATAGAGATTCTCTCACTGTTTCACGTCACGAAATCAAATGTACACTTGAAGATGTTATACGCATAAGCTCACAGTTACTTAAGCAAAAAGGACATTTGTTTATGGTACACCGTCCCTCAAGACTTGCAGACATCATGTGCCTTATGCGCAAATATAAAATCGAACCGAAAACATTAAGATTTGTGCATCCGTCTTCTTCAAAAGCACCCAACCTTTTACTCGTAGAAGGTGTAAGATGCGGCGGTAAAGAATTAAAGCTTTTACCACCGTTATACGTGTATAACGAAGGCGGAACGTATACAGAAGAAATTGATATAATATATAACAGAAAAGAGGATTGAAATTGGCAGGAACACTATACTTGTGCGCAACGCCTATAGGTAATCTCAAGGACATCTCCGAAAGATGTATTGAGATATTCAATACAGTTGACCTGATTGCCGCAGAAGACACACGGCGTACCGTACAGCTGTTAAATCATCTCGGAATTTCAAAACCGCTCACAAGCTATCATGAGCATAACAAGCGTGAAAAGGGCGCTTACATAATTTCACTTCTAAAGGATGGGAAAAATGTTGCGCAGGTTTCAGATGCAGGTACGCCTGCTATATCCGACCCCGGCGAAGACCTTGTGAAATTATGCATTGAAAATGATATAACCGTTACATCTATCCCCGGTCCCGTAGCAGGCATTAATGCACTTATTCTGTCGGGACTTCCTACGGGCAGATTTGCATTTGAGGGATTTTTATCGGTAAATAAGCGCAACAGAAAAGAGCATTTGAACAGTGTCAAAAATGATACACGCACGCTTATTTTCTACGAAGCACCACACAAACTGCGGACAACGCTTTCAGATATGTCCGAGGCTTTCGGAAACGAGCGCCGTATTGCGCTCGTGCGTGAGCTTACCAAGCTGCACGAAGAAGTTGTGCACACAACGATCGGTGAGGCAAATTCCCTTTATGAGGACAAATCCCCCAGAGGTGAGTATGTACTTGTAGTAGAGGGTGCAAAAGAGGTCGAGAACGCTGAGGAACAATGGTGGGAAAACCTTTCGGTTAATGAACACGTAGAAAAATATATCGAAGACGGAATCCCCGTAAAAGACGCAATAAAGAAAGTCGCCACGGACAGAAATTTACCTAAACGTGACGTATACAATGAATATCATGGTATATAATTTTAATTGTAATTTATCGGTGAGATAGATATTATGATATTGTAGGGGCGGATGCCCACATCCGCCCGT
>JAXJRQ010000032.1:0-20549 GCA_036310525.1 Clostridia bacterium | reverse complement strand
ATTTATTATAGCTCCTTTTAGTGTATTTTGCATTAACATGGCAATAGTCATAGGACCAACGCCGCCCGGTACAGGAGTGATTGCCGCCGCTTTTTTCTCGGCACTTTCAAACTCAACATCCCCTACCAGTTTTTTCGGTGCAATTCTGTTGATGCCTACATCAATCACAACTGCGCCTTCTTTTATCATGTCCCCCTTAATGAACTCGGGTATACCAACAGCGGCAACAAGAATATCCGCTCTTTTTGTCTTTTCCGCCAAATCAACAGTTTTTGAATGGCATACAGTAACAGTACCGTTTTTGTGCAGTAAGAGCATTGACATCGGTTTTCCGACTATATTACTTCTGCCCACAATTACACATTCTTTTCCTGTTACATCTCTTCCCGATTCCTTGATAAGCTCCATAACTCCTGCCGGTGTACACGGAACAAAGTCATAATCACCCGTCATGATTTTTCCGACATTTACCGGATGAAAAGCATCTACATCCTTATTGGGATTTATAGCATTAATTACCGCCTGCTCATCTATATGCTTCGGAAGCGGTAACTGACATAATATACCTGATATATCCTGTCTGTTGTTAAGCTCATCAATCAGCTTTAAAAGCTCTTCTTCGGAAGTATTTTCAGGCAATGCATATTCCTCGGACAAAATCCCACAATACTCACAAGCTGTCTTTTTATTATTGACATATACTCTGCTTGCAGGGTCATCACCTACTATGATGACTGCGAGACCAGGATTTATTCCCTGTTCTTTGAGATTTTGTACTTGAGTTTTTATTTCGTCCTTTATCCTTTGAGAAACTTCCTTTCCCATAAGAAGCTTTGCCATGCTTATTCCTCCCGTTGTTATCAATAATTCCGCTTTTTGGCGGACGAATCAGGCATCTTTCGTGATGACCGATTAAATCGGTTCTTCCCGTTTTTACAAGCGCATCATATACAAGCTTGTAGTTTTCAGGATTTTTAAACTGCAGTAAGGCTCTTTGCATAGCCTTTTCTGCACCTTTTTTCGGTACATACACCCTTTTCATTGTGAACGGATCAAGCTCTGTATAAAACATACATGTTGAAATCGTTCCCGGTGTAGGATAAAAATCCTGCACCTGCTGCGGGTTAATGTGGTGCTCATTCAGGTACTGTGCAAGACGCACTGCGTCATGCAAGGTACTACCCGGATGACTCGACATCAAGTACGGAACAATATATTGTTTCATACCTAATTTCTTGTTTATATCATAAAACTTATCCGAAAAACGGTTATAAACACTGTTTTCGGGTTTGCCCATATGCTTTAAAACATTATCACTCACATGCTCGGGAGCTACTCTTAGCTGACCGCTTATATGATACTGACACAATTCTTTAAAAAAAGTATCGTCCTTATCGTTTATAAGATAATCAAATCTTATTCCCGAACGTATAAATACCTTTTTTACACCTTTAAGCTTTCTTAGCTTTCTTAAAAGTCCCAGATACCTTGAATGGTCAATCTTCATATTCGGACAAGGCTTTGGGAAAAGACACTGTCTGTCTTTGCACGCACCCACCTTAGTCTGCTTTTTACATGCAATATCCATAAAGTTTGCGGTAGGACCGCCAACGTCATGTATATAACCCTTAAATTCAGGGTGAGCAATCATCTTTTTTGCTTCTCTTATCAAGGAGTCATCACTTCTTGAAGTAACAATTCTTCCCTGATGAAAAGCCAGAGCACAAAAATTACAGTTGCCGTAACAGCCTCGGTTTGCCGAAAGTGAAAATCTCACTTCTTCAATTGCTTTTATACCTCCGCATGTTTCGTAGACAGGATGATAATTATTCATATACGGCAATTCGTAGACCTCGTCCAGCTCTTTTTCAAGAAGCGGAGTCATAGGCGGATTCTGAATAAGATATTTATCACCATGCTTTTGCACAACTGTTTTCCCAATGTACGGATTCTGCTCCATATACTGAATTCTGCAGGAATCCGCGTACTTATATTTACTTTCAAGACACTCCTCATAAGACGGAATTACAACTGAATTTTCTTCGTCATAACTGTCTGAAACGTAACAAGTACCGGGAATATCGGTTATTTCCTTAACAGGAACACCATCTCTTAGTTTGTCGGCTATGGCTACTATTTGTTTTTCGCCCATGCCGTACATAAGTATATCGGCACGGCTGTCAAACAAAACAGAACGCCTGAGCTTGTCATCCCAATAGTCGTAATGCGTAAAACGTCGCAGACTTGCTTCAACACCGCCTATTAATACAGGAACATTCCCGAACGCCTCACGTACACGGTTACAGTACACGATAGTCGCACGGTCAGGACGCTGTCCGGCTTTATTACCGGGCGCATATGAATCGTCGCTCCTGCGTTTTTTGCTTACAGTATAATGATTTACCATACTGTCGATATTACCTGCACTTACAAGCACACCAAGCTTTGGAGTCCCAAGGCGCTTAAAGTCTTCACAACTGCGCCAGTCGGGCAGTGAGATAATTCCCACTTTATAGCCGTGCTTTTCAAGCACTCGTGATATAATTGCATGTCCGAAGCTCGGATGATCAACATAAGCATCACCTACAATATATACAAAATCAAGCTGTTCCCAGCCACGCTTTTGCATATCTTCGGGGCATATCGGCAAAAAACCGTCCTTTTTCATTTATATCTCCAATTAAATCTGTTATTCTTCGTCATCCTCGTAATCATCTTCATACACTTCGTCTTCCTCATCATCACCGACCACTGAAAGCATGTCTGCATGACTCACAAGAACATCACGAGGTTTTGAACCGTTGGCACCTGAGATAATTCCCCGTGCCTCCATCTGGTCAATTATACGTCCTGCTCTGGAATATCCTACCCCAAGCCGACGTTGTATCATTGATGTAGAAATTTTTCCAAGCTCAACCGCAAGCGAAATAGCATCAGGAAGCAATGTATCTCCATCTTCTTCAACATCCGGAGTAACGCCATTTTCACCCGTAGAGCATCTTTCTATATGCTCTGCCAGATCATCGCTGTAATGTGTCTCCCCCACATGTTCGGTTATAAAGCCGATTATTTTTTCAATTTCTTCATCACTTACAAATGCACCCTGAACACGCATTGCATTTCTTGAACCTGTAGGATAATACAGCATATCACCCATACCGAGAAGCTTTTCAGCGCCTCCCTTATCAAGAATTGTACGGCTGTCAACCTGACTTGAAACAGCAAATGCAACTCGTGAAGGTATATTGGCCTTAATAAGACCTGTAATAACGTCAACAGACGGACGCTGTGTAGCAATTATAAGGTGAATACCCGCCGCTCTCGCAAGCTGTGCAAGACGGCATATGTAATCTTCAACTTCCTTTGCTGCAACCATCATAAGGTCTGCCAACTCATCTATAATGATAACAAGCTGCGGTATTTTTTCACCGCCCTTTGTTTCCATAAGCTTATTGTATGATTCGAGCTTTCTTACGCCCGTATCTTTAAACAGCTCATATCTGCGCATCATTTCGGTCACTGCCCAGTTAAGTGCGCCTGCCGCCTTTTTGGGGTCGGTCACAACGGGAACCAGCAAATGCGGTATTCCGTTATACACGCCAAGCTCAACAACCTTCGGGTCAACCATGATAAGCTTTACATCTTCCGGTGAAGCCTTGTACAAAATACTGGTTACAATAGTATTTATGCACACGCTCTTACCCGAACCGGTAGCACCTGCAATAAGTACATGCGGCCACTTGCCCACATCACCTACAACAACATTACCGCCTATATCCTTACCGATTGCAACAGTAAGCTTAGATTTTGCGCCGTTAAATTCGGATGATTCCATCATTTCACGAATTGTAACCGAGCTGACCTTTTTATTAGGGATTTCCACACCAACCGCTGCCTTACCGGGAACCGGTGCAACCAAAACGGTTGATACTGCAAGATTAAGTGCTAAATCGTCAGCAAGTCCGACAATTTTAGAAAGCTTAATTCCCGTATCAGGCTGTATTTCATATCTTGTAACAGTCGGACCCTGAGTAACCTGCAAAAGCTTTGCCTTTACACCGAAATCATCCAGAATAGATATAAGCTTTTCAGCTGTTTTGCGCATCTCGTCTCTCTGATCTGAGGATGTCGCCTTCTTATCGTTTAAAAGCGACAACGGCGGAAATACATACTGAACCACCGGCTTTTCTATAGCCTCGTTAAGTTCCTTATTGTACTTCGCCTTTTCAGCCTCTGTTATCTTTTCCGCACGTTCTTTTTCTTCACTATCCGCTTGTTCATAATCTTCAGCATCGGACTCTTCGTACGTTTTTTTCTTTTCGGACTTTGATTTTGTAAGCGGCTCATTTTCAATAGAACCAAAGACTTCATCAATGCCGTCAGAGAAAACGGTCACACCTTCCATTGTATCATTATTTTCAGAAATGTCAAGTGTTTTTGCAATCTTATTTTCTTTTTTCGCAATTTTTTTGTCCTTTTTACCTGTTTTTTCCTTGTTTTTTCCTGTTTTTTCCGTATCAAGGGCAAATGCATTTGCAGCATCAAGCGCAGGATTTGAATTATATGATTCTTCATCATCATATTCTTTCACGAGTTCTTCTCTATAGTGTGAATACTTATCCTTTGCGCCACCGGCAGTCTTTTTTAAGAATTTTCCTATGTAGCTGAATATAGGTACACTTGTCAATATACTCGCAACGACAAATACCATAAGAACCAATAATACATATGATGCAACGGTTCCGATTAAGGTTCTTAACCCTACCGCTACAGCACTGCCAAGAACTCCGCCGCCAATATATTCATTAGCTCCGTTAAAAAATGCATCACTTACAGAGTTCTGATTATATAAGCCGATTATTGCGCCGATATTTATCATTAACGCCGCAGTAAGCGCAAACTTAATCCAGAATTTTTTTATATCCTTAAGCTTGCCTAAATATATTGTAAGTCCTGCAAGAGCTACCGGCAACAGCATACCCACCTTACCGAACAATCCGCATACTGCTGATTTTATAAGCTCAGGAATAGGTACATCTTCGCTCACAATATACATAAAAATACCCAGAAATAATGTTATGAGTGAGAGCGAAATCATATATGTAGATAAATAATTTTTTCTTTCGTTTTTTACTTTTGCGGTTTTCTTTGCTTTGCCTGTGTCCTTACGCACAGCTTTTTTTCCGCTTTGTTTTTTATTTGCCGCCATTAAAGTTAACCTTTCCGCATAGTTATTTATAGCATTTATGCATACATAATTATTATATCATAACTATGTGTTTTTTTCTATACCTTTTTATTAAATTTTAGTTATTTTTTTGTTTTTGTTCTGTTAAATTATTAATTATTTCGGTTTCAGTAAAAATCTTTTTGATTTCACCGTATTTATTTATGATAAATACAAGGCTGTATTTGCCAAAATCAAAGCTTTTGGATATTTCAAAAGGCGTTATTCCCTCCTCAAACACCTTTACCGATACTCTCTTTTTGCTTTTATCTCTGAAAAACATCAACTCTCTTATATAATCAACATTATATTTTTCCTTCTGTGTGAAAATATTGCCGATAATTAAAACAGCCATAAGCAATATCGAAAAATTGAAACCTGTATAATATACTACATACACTCCGAACACTACAAATATTGCCGAAAGCATTACCGATATAATATTCAGCACTGTCACCGCCGATTTTGTTCCACAGCGATATATGAGCATTTTTTTCAGAATAATTCCGCCGTCAAGCGGTATTGCCGGAAGCAGGTTTGTAATGAAGAGCATTATATTGGCTATATACAGATACCTCACCTCATATACAGGAAAATGTTTGTACAAAAAAATTGCCAAAAGTGCAAAAACTGCATTCACGAAAGGTCCTGCCGCATACAGAATAATTTCATCGGATATCGAGCATATCATTTTATTTTTAAGCTTCAGATTGACGCCAAACGGATACATAGTTATATGTGATACCCGAAGTCCGATGCATATCGCCGCAATAAGATGTGCGCACTCATGCAGAAGCATAACTGTATATACAGCCGTAATTTCAAACAGTCTCCCCTGCGCCGCACACACAATAAACAACAGCACAGTCAGAATGTGTACATATATATATATTGAAAGTTTTAACATGATTATATTCCCCCAAAATAATATATGCAAAAAGCTTTGAATATAGAACAAAAAAATAAGACTTCATAATGAAGTCTTATTTAACAAATTACAGTTCTGCAATTGCTTCAACCTCAAGCAGCACGCCTTTGGGAAGCTTTGCAACCTCCACACACGAGCGTGCGGGATAAGGCTCGGTAAAATACTTTGCATAAATCTCATTAATCGTTGCAAAATCATCCATGTTCTGAATAAATACAGATGTCTTCACTACGTTATTGATGCTTGTGCCTGCCGCCTCAAGCAAATTCTTCACATTTGTAAACACCTGATTTGCCTGTGCCTCCACTCCTTCGGGAATTTCACCCGTTACAGGATTTACGGGAATTTGTCCCGATGCAAACACCATATTTCCCGTCACAATCGCCTGTGAGTATGGGCCAATCGCCGCAGGTGCATTATTTGTTTTAATTTCTTTCATTTTATTCATCCTTTCTTTAAGCTAACATCACAAGATAGCATATAATACTGAAAAATACAAAAACTCCGCCAAGCATTGCATACATAATTTTACCGTAGGATTTACCCATCCATTCTGCGCGAAGCGCTTCATAGGTAAGCACAACCCAGCTTATTACTCCACAGCATAAAAATATCAGCAAGGTGGTTTTTTCAAGAAAACTGAACAGCGTTCCGATAATCGCTATAACTGTCATCGGAATACCTGCCAGAACAAGCCTTTGCGAAAAGCTTCTGTAGTCTGTATTCATTCTGAATATCACTCTGTTTATGAAATAGAAAATCCCTGTATATATAAAGAACAGAATAATTCCTGCGACTGCGCCAGAAATTGCCGCCATCGCAATATGGACAAGATTTGTATACCCTTGTATTCCATAAAAAGACATAAGCGAAGCAAGTGCTGTAAAAATCCCACGGCGGACATTATTCATAATAAAATACACACAAAGCCATGTGAACATTCCCTGCAATGCCGCAATAAGAACCATTGCACCCATACCAATATATGGCGGATTCATTATGGTCTCAACCGGTGATTTTATAAAACGCTTTACAACCTCCCAAAGTCCTGTACGCACAACGTTATTTCGGTTTGTGCGCTTGATTGCACGTTTCATTTTAAAGCGTTCCCATGCACGCTTAATTCTGCTTTCCTTTTTTGTATATCCCGTACGGTATGATGTCTGACTGTACTGCGCATCACCCGTACCGTAATTTGTACTATATGAACTATCAGTATTTTGTCCGTTATCAGCCGTTTTTGACTGTCTGCGTGCGGTGCTTTGTGCACAGTTACAGACCTCACCCTTTTCAAGCTCTTTTCCGCAATAAATACAGCTTCTCATAACTACCTCCATTTCTCAATAACTATATATTATCCCTACGTCAGGAAAATGTCAACACCTTTGTGTAAATATTCTGTGAATTATTTCACTAATCTGAGTTCAAATTCACGCATTGCCGCCTCTTTAACCTCACGTATGCGTTTGTATAGCTTAAGAGTTATTCCGTCTATTACCGTCTCATGCTCAGGCATTTCCTTATATGACATTGCAAAATCCGCATATGTCTCAAAGCTTTTTACCGCTTCTTCAACTACTCTCTGTTTTCCCTTTGCAAGATGAGTCTGTACGGGAGTTGCAACAAGGATATAGTTCACATTATAAAACGGAGTCATATCGGTATCTCTTGAATCCACCTGCGGAAGCGATACTATATAATCAGGACGTGTTGCCTTTTTACCCAAAGACGGCTGTACATTCTTCAGAATATCTTCGTTCATTTTAAATGATGACGAAATCACACCTAAGGTTTTATCCTTTTCAATAATCTTATCAAGTCGGTTCTTTAATTCAAGAATTTGCTGTGTATCCTCTCTCACTACGGGCATAACAGAAAAGCTTGGTACAGGAGAATAATACTTTATCTCACCAAGACTTTGTGGCTGAACTCTCGGCACAAACACACTAACTGTCTGCAATACTGAAAGAATAACTACAAATATCATTGTTTTTGTTTTGGTTATGTTCTTTACAAGAATTATCAAAATCATTATCAACGACGGTACATACAGCAAAAGATGCTGTTGACCGTGCGTTTGCGTGAAAGCGAACATAAGAAAGCAGACAATAATTTGTGTCCACATAAACAGCAGTCGAAATTCACGTTTCATCACAATCTGCCACAGCGATGCAATAAACACACCCAGTATCGGTAAAAAACCGAAATATCTTGTTATAAGCTTCATGTCTGTGCTTATACTGAATTTATAGCCTTCATATAAATTACCATAATCACGCAATAAAATCCCTGTCAGAAACGGATAAAATCCCACAAGTAATATTATCCCCGAAGTAAATGCCGTTAAAATAACCGGCAGCTTTCTTTTTCCCGACAAAAGGCAATCACACACCATTGCAGTCAGAAAAGAAACCGCAAAAAACGCATACCATCTGCGCCACAGCATCATAAGCACCAACAACACACCTATGCCGATATGGCGTAAAATCACATTCTTGTCCGCATTTTTAGCATAATACAGTGCATACACTGACATACAAATCAAAAGTCCGCCAATATCCACAAATCCCAAAAATGCAATATACGTAATTGCCGGACACATTAAAAATATCGTCACCATAGTAATTTGCGGTGATTTTCCCAGACGTTTTGCCAACGCATATACCAAAGCAAATGACGGGAGCAAATACAGGTTTACAAGTCCAAGAATGTAGCACATGCGTGACTCACCAAACAGCCGAACCAAAAATGAACTGATAATTCCGGCAACATAGTTATAATCCATAGTTCCTATTGAATCATAAACAGTTTTCAGGAAATTTTCAAAACTGCTGTTTGCAAGCTTTCGTGAAATGTCCCAATAAGTAGCATTATCCCAAAAATATATGGTATTGCTTTTTGATATATATAAGTACGCAAAAATATTTACAATAATCCACAACAGCAGCATCACAAGCTTTCCGCTGCAAATTGGTTTCCTTTCGGCCTTTCTTTCGTTTATTTCTTCGTCATCCTTTAAAATTGCTCTGTATTTCAAAGGGTCTCTCCTCCTTATTCAAAAAGTGCAATTATTTCATCATTACTTAAATCCGCAAGTGTTTCATGATTTACTTTTATAAAATCATCCGCAAGCAGACGTTTTCTTTCCTGAAGCTTAAGTATTTTTTCCTCAATCGTGCCTTTTGCCGCAAGACGAATTACCTGAACTGCTCTTGTCTGTCCTATTCTATACGCACGGTCACTTGCCTGGTCTGTTACAGCAGGATTCCACCATGGGTCATAATGAATAACAGTATCAGCACCCGTCAGGTTCAGTCCCGTTCCGCCCGCTTTTAAAGACACAAGAAAAACATCCCTCTCGCCGCCGTTAAAGCGGTCAGATAATTCCGCTCTTTCATACGGTGGTGTTTTTCCGTCAAGATAAAAACTGCTTATGCCAAGCTCATCAAGCTTCTTTCTGATAATTGCAAGCATAGATGTAAATTGCGAAAACACAAGTATTCTGTGTCCTGAATCAACTGCATTGCTTACTAATTCAAGAAGCATTTCACATTTCCCGCTTTCCTTTGCGTAAGTTTCATCAATTAAAAGCGGATGACAGCATATCTGTCTTAAGCGCATAAGCAATGAAAGGATTTTGATTTTATTGCCACCCATTTCAAGCAAATGTGCTGTTTCCTCTCTCGCAACCGCAAGATACGACATGTACATTGTTTTCTGGTCTGTACTTAGCTCAGCATACATTGTGTTCTCAATTTTTTCGGGCAGTTCGTGAAGTACATCCTTTTTCATTCTTCTTAACACAAGCGGATGTATGCGCATCTTTAAGTCCTCACCAACCGTTGCATCCATTCCCTTGAGAACCGGTTGTTCGTACCTTGTACGGAATTCATTTATTCCGTACAAATACCCCGACATAACAAAATCAAACACTGACCACAATTCCGAAAGTGAATTTTCAATAGGAGTACCCGTAAGTGCAAATTTATGCTTTGCAGACACCTTTTTGACACTTCGTGCGCTCATTGTTTTGTAGTTTTTAATATGCTGTGCTTCGTCTATGAACAGATATTCAAAGGTTGTATCCGAATAAAGGGATATATCTCGTCTTAGTATCGGATATGACGTTATAACAAATTCATAATCATTAATTTTATCAATCAGTTTTTTTCGCTCATCCTTTAAGCCATCTATTATCAGCACCGACGCCTCCGGAATAAAACGTTCAATTTCGTTTAACCAGTTGTACATAAGCGCACTCGGAGTTACCACCATAACCGGCGACTTCGGGCGTTCACCATGTACAAAAGCAAGCACCTGCAATGTTTTACCCAGACCCATATCATCGGCAAGTATACCGCCAAAGCCAAGCGATGACAATTGCTTTAGCCATTTTATCCCCTCATACTGATACGGGCGCAAAATTCCCTCAAGCTCCTTTGGTATAATCGGCTCTATACCCTTTATTTTGTCTATATACTCAACAAAGCTTCTTTCTTTTTCAACACTCCCGAGCGCATCAAGATAAAGTGCTCTGTATTTGGGGAGCTCTTTTTTCCCCTTTGCAAGCTCTTCCTCGGTAAAATCAAGTCGTTCAAATAGTGCAAGAACATCTTTACCCTTGTTATTTACCAAATCATAATATCTTCCGTTCTCCATACGGTAGAACGCACGGCCGAGCTTTATCGCATTTATCATACCCAACAATTGTTCATGTGAAAGGTCTGTTTCAAATGTGACCTCCAGAAAATCAATATCGGTATTATAATTAGCAAACGCTTTTATATTTATATCTTCGTTTATCTTAAGTTTTTCAACATTCTGTGAGGTGTATATCTGCGCTTTAAGCGAAATAAGCAGCAGTTCAAATGTAATAAAATCATAAATATCACTATCGTCATACATGAAAAATGTATCATTTATAAGCGAAAACTTTTCAAAGGATTCAAGCATTTCCCGCTCAGCCGCATAGTCACGTATAACTATTTGCCTTTGATTTTCAAAATCTTCACCAATACGCATTGTAAGGCTTCCATAGCTCACCGTCACAACAGCACTGAGCCTGTTCATCTCGCAATCAAGATACACCTTAAATACCGGTTTTTCATTCACAATAAGCTCATCAAGTCCACGAGTGATTACGCCATGCTTCCCTTTTAAATTGGGCAGTACCTTTGCCGCAAACATTATTACGTTATCGCCCTTAAAGCTTATATGGGTGCGATTTTCGTGTGCAAGCGCACGGTAAACAGGCATAAAATATCTGCGCCACTCGCTGTTTGTGTGATATATAATATTCTCAAACAAAAACCAGCTTCCGTCACGTGAAAGCGAAAATCCGTATTCACTCACCGACAGACTTATCGAATCCTCTGCCGCATCTATATCTACAATTATATCAGGATTTTCCTCCATAATCTGAACATCATTTAACGTCATACCGTCAAAAACAAGCTGAAAATCAACATCCTTTAAGAGTGGGAAAATTCTTTTAGCTGTTTTCTCGCCAAACGATGTACGGTACACAGACTTCGTATACATACCGTTATTTACAGAATGCATTTCGTACGCTTCAGCAAGTATGTCTATTATTTCTTTCTGCGCAGATGGAAAATATGTCTGCGACGGAATGTATGAAAGCTGACGGTCTATTTTAAATTCTCGACCGTTTAAATAGCAATCGAGAAAGTTCTCAATTCCATGAAGCAAAACCGAATTTGTTCCTACTTCAAGAGAAACCGAATAAACCGGCTCATCTGCAGCGCTCTCAACATAAAGAATAAAACGTACATACATCGGCTCCTTACTTGAAGTAAACGCCGCATATTCGTTACACAGCTTCGCCGCAATTATATCGTTATCATCCGTAAAATCTGCACCTTCATCAAGCTCGGTCTGTCTCTGCTTCAATGTGGCTACAATATGCTTACATACTGTTCCCATAGTTTCATAGTACGGACATGTGCAAAAGCTGTCATGCACCTTGTTTTCGTCAAACTTAACCTGCACATTATACAACTGTTCGCCATCCACAACAGCATTTATTAACTTTTCACTGCGCTTGCGCAAATGTACCCTGCCCTCTCGCCAGTATTCAATTCCACGCTTGTATATCGTAGATGAACAGGATTTTTTAATAAGCTCATCCGTAATCTTCATATTTAAGCCTTTCGTAACCACTACTTTTACGCATTTTTTATTATCTTATAATTATAACACAATTTTACTGTATTTACAACATTTTTATAATAATTTATAATTATTGAATTTTTCGATGTCCAAATTAACCATCATCAATTGCAGTGCATATTTATATATTGTGTAATTTTTCCGTAGAAAATCGTGTCGGAATATGTTATAATAAGTTTCAGAATATATCGAAAGGGTGATTTTAATGGGTAAATTTGATGGATTATTACTGTGTACCGATATGGATGATACCATACTCACCACAGATAAAAGAATTTCCGAAGAGAATAAATCAGCTATTGAATATTTTAAATCAGAAGGCGGTCTGTTTTCATTTGCAACCGGACGCACTATTGAAGGTGCTGCACCTATACTTGAACAGTTTAGTCCCGATATTCCTATGATAACATTTAACGGCGCCGCTATTTATGACCTTTCAAAAAAGGAAATGTTATATCAGAAGTATATCAGCAAAGACATCGAAAAGGTTATTGACCTTGTAGCAAAAGAGGCTCCATATGCAGCTATAGATATATGCACTTTCAGCGCAAGTTATTTTTATAGAACAAACAGAATTTTAGAAGAGCATAAAACAATCGAAAAAATCCCTGATAACTATATCGGAGATTATAATGATATAAAAGAGCCATGGGTGAAAATCATATTCATGGTAGAGCCTGAAGATATGCCTGCAATCCGTAAGCTGATAGACAACAGCGAATATGCAGATGCTTGTGATTTTGTACAGTCTGCACCGTGGTACTACGAAGCATTGCCTAAGAATGCAAACAAAGGTACTGCATTAATTGAGCTGGCACGTATACTTGATGTGCCACTCAAAAACACTATCGCAATCGGCGACAACGGAAATGATGTGGAATTTATTAAAACTGCAGGTATCGGCGCCGCAGTAGCAAATGCCACACCTGTACTGCTTGATTGTGCGGATTATATCACTGTTGATAATAACTCAAACGCCATTAAAGTGCTTATCGAAGCGTTGGATAATGGAACAATAAAAAGACCATAATTATAGATTAAAACCCGAAACGAAACGTTTCGGGTTTTAATCTATAAAAATTTCTGTTATTCAATTACTTTTCCGCCGACAACGGTCATCACAAGATTGAAATCATTGTCAACCGCAACAAAATCAGCGTCACAGCCAACATCCAATTTTCCCTTATCTACACCAATAAGTTCAGCAGGAGTTTGTGATGCCATTTTAAATGCGTCATCGGCCGGAATACCAAATTCAATTGCTTTCTTCACGCATCTCAGCAATGTAGATGTACCTCCTGCAATTGTTCCGTCCGAGAGTCGTGCGACAGAATTTTTGACCGTAGTCATCTGTCCGCCAAGCTCATATTCACCGTCCTGAAGTCCCGTAGCTCTTACCGAATCACTTATAAGCACCATTCTATCAGTACCAAAAGTGCGGTAAAGCATCATGACAACACTTTTATGCAAATGTATACCATCGCATATAACCTGAACATACGCATTCTTATCAATTGCCGCACCTACCGGACCGGGATTTCTGTGATGCAGCGGAGGCATTGCATTAAAAGTATGAGTAAGGCATTTTGCGCCATGCTCTATTGCTTCACAACAACATTCGTAATCTGCATCTGTATGCCCTATCGCTACGGTACAACCGCATTTTTCAATAAATTCCATACATCCCGACACCTCAGGTGCAACGGTAATCATTCTGATATTTTTGAGCTCTTTAAATTCCGTAAGTGAGGGTTCTTTTATGTATTTTTCATTCTGAGCGCCCTTATATTTTACATTAATATACGGTCCTTCGGCATGAAAGCCGAGAACATTTGCACCTTTTACTTTTGAAATATCCGTATCGACAACCTTTTTCGTATGCTCCATATCCATTGTCATTGTTGTAGGCAGCCATGATGTGGTTCCGTTCTTTGCCATGTATAGTGACATTTTATCAAGATATTCAGCATCCATCGTATCAAAGCCGATACATCCATGAGAATGAACATCAACAAGTCCCGGATAAATGTTGCATCCGTTAAGATTAATTCCGTCTTCTTCAAATTTGCCGATAGCCGCTATTTTCCCGTCAACTACCCTGATGTCAACATCTTTACCGCCCATTAAAGCATTTTTATAAATGCAATTCATAACGTTACCTCCGCTATTTAAAGCACTGCAGCACCCAAAGCGCCTGCATCACTCTGAAGCTTTGAAATCTCAATATTTATGTTTGTATTAAGTCTTTCACGAAGCGGTTTTATGAGCTTTTCCCCCTGCTTTGTGATACCGCCGGCAAGAACAATTGCATCAGGTCCGAAAATATTTATTAAGCTTATCAGACCCACTGCAAGCCAGTCAATATATTTGTCGAATACCTTCTGTGTAACTTCACACCCTTTATCCAGCGCTTCAAATACAAGCTTGCCGTTTAATTTGCAGTTGTTTTCCTCATAAATTTTATAAAGTATGCTGTCTTTGTTTTCAAGTGCCGCCTCAGTCGCCTGTCTTGCAAGTGCCGTTACCGATGCATACTGTTCCCAACATCCGTTAAGTCCGCACGGACAGGGTAAGCCATTCTCAGTCTGAACTATAATATGACCTATTTCACCCATACTGTTCTTTGAATGGCACAACTCCTTGTCTATTATAATTCCGCCGCCAACACCCGTACCAAGTGTTACCATTACGATATTATCATAGTTTACACCTACACCGAATTCCGCTTCGCCAAGTGCCGCACAATTGGCGTCATTATCAAGACAAATCGGTAAATCAATATGCTTCTTCAAAAGCTTAACAAGCGGTGTCTCTTTAAACGGCAGATTTGCCGCAGTAACAAGTCCGTTCTTGATAAGTCCCGGTGTGCCCACACCAACTGCCTTTATAGAATACATACCTCTTATTCTGTTACATTCATCCGCAATATCGCTTATCAGCTTATCACACGAGCTTTTTTCTGTAGGAATTTCGCTTGTGTACATAATTTCACTGCCTTCAACAACGGCAAACTTTATACCCGTACCGCCAATGTCTATACCAAGCTTTGCACCGAAATAAGCGTCCTTGTCACAAACGAGAACAACGTCAGGATGCGTCTTAAGCATAGTAGCAGGAATTGATGTGTTTATTTCCTCATTCAGAAGCTCTGCCACTGCACGGCTCTTTGATGCTCCGCTTGCAAGAAGAATAATTTTTCTTGATTTTAAAATTGTCGAAATACCCATTGTCAGTGCCTTTGTGGGAATTTCATCAACCGAGTCAAAAAATCTTGAGTTTGCCTCAATTGTGTTTTCAGTAAGACCTGTAAGATGTGTATATGAATTCAGATAGCTTCCGGGTTCGTTAAAACCAATGTGTCCGTTCTGACCTATACCGAGAATCTGCAAATCTATTCCGCCGTTATCGGCTATCATGCGCTCATATGCTTTACATTCCGCCTCAGGGTCTTCAGCTTCACCGTTCGGAATATGTGTTCTTTCCATATTGATGTTTATTTTCGAGAACAGATGCTCGTTCATGAAATAATAGTAGCTCTGTTCGTTATCCTTTTTAATAGGATAGTATTCATCAAGATTGAATGTTGTAACCTGTGAGAAATCAATATCACGGCTATTATTCATTTTTACAAGGTTCTCATATAACCCGATAGGTGTTGAACCTGTCGCAAGACCAAGTGTACTGTCAGGTTTTAAAATTAACTGACTGGCAACAAGCTTTGCCGCCTGAGAAGATAATTCTTCATAATTATCACATAATATAACTCGCATAGTTAAGTCCTCCAATATTTTTGTATTTGCTCATTACATACAAACAAGAATGTAAAAGCTTACATTCTTGTTATTTGACATTATTGTGCCGAAGCGCTTTCAGGAATAGGATATGGTGTTGCTAAAGCAAGGTCTTCCTTCACTGCTGAAATTTTATCCTCGTTCTTTTTAACCTTTATTCCCTCTGTCTCAGCCATTTCGTTAAGCTGCTGTGAGAATTTTTCATCTACAAGCTTATCACCGAGTGTTTCAGCTACATTTCCGTACTCTTTATCAAACATTTCCTGAGTCTCATCAAGCGCAAGTCTTAAAATGATATGATAACCAAAGTCTGATTCACACAAAGCAAAACCGCCTATCTGTGCTTCCTTAACAGCATTTTCAAAAGGCGCAACCATTTCGCCTGCTGTGAAGAAATAACCGTCCGGATTTGTTGCCGAGCCTGGGTCTTCTGAAAATTCAGCTACTAAAGCATCAAAATTCTCGCCCGACTGTGCTCTTTGAAGAATTGATTCAGCCTGTGTTTTAATTTCCGCCTTTTTAGCATCATCTGCACCTTCTGTTGAAAGAAGTACATGCTTTGCACGGTAGTAATTATCCTTGAAATACTGCTTCTTTTCATCATCAGTAATTTCCGAGCCGCTTTCTTCCTTAAGCTTATCCTTCACTACCATTGCAGTAACTACATCTTCAATAAAATCTTCTTTAAGTCCGGTATCTTTAAGGTACTTTTCGTAGCTCTTCATACCGCCTCTTGAGCGTCTGAATGAAATTACCGTATTCTTAATTTGCTCTTCCTCAACATCGTCAAATTCAATATCTTTTCTGTCACCAATTTCAAGTGCTATCAAATCCTCTGCCGCACGGTCGATTGCCGCCTGAACTATATCATCACCGCTGAGCTCAGCTTTGAGGTTGTCTATATAAAACTTCACCTGTGACTGTGTGATTTTTTCTCCGTTAACTTCCACTGCAACGGGACCTGTTTTTGAAGAACATCCTGCAAGCAGTGACATTCCCAATGCGATTAAAACTATATTCTTTTTCAAAATGCTTCTTCCTTTCTGTTACGAAATATTTCATTATATATTATATCTCTCTTCATTGCAAAAGTCAATATACTAATTGAAATGCAGATGTATCATTTTTTGCGGTTTTCTTTCAATTTTTTTAACTCAAATTTGACTATCTTCTCAAATTATGCTATACTTATCTCAATTAATGTATATTTACGGAGAAAATATGATATTTTCAGAAGTTTACAGAACAAACATCGAAGACTATGGCAGAAACGGAAAATTATCAATTGAAGCAATTTTGCGTATACTTGAAAACATAGGCTCGCATCATTCAGACAGCGTTGGGGACGGCATTGTTAAAGGAAGCCTTAACGGAACTGCATGGATTTTGTCCGAATGGAATATATTTATACATTATCGCCCGGAATACACGAAAACTCTTAATGTTTCCACATGGAGCAGAGGAAAAGCCACCTCTTGCACATCAAACAGAGATTACCTTATTACGGACGAAAATAACAGTGAAATCGCATACGGCAGTGCAAAATTTATTCTGTTTGATTTAAACGAAGGAAAACTTGCAAGAATTTCTGATGATTTACTTGAAAAATATTCTCCCGAACCCAATAAAAAAGCGCTTGGTGACAGAGAATTCCCTAAAATGCGTGAACCACAAGAGTATTTATGCGAAAAAATTATACCACTCCGCAGATGCGATATTGACTTCAACTCACATGTGCATAATCTTTCTTATCTGAATTTTGCACTTGAGGCTATACCCAAAAAAGAATATCTTGCCGACAGCTTTACTTCCGTACGAATATTGTTTAAAAAGCAAATCGGCGAATGTGAGTCTGTCGTTGCTAAATATGCTTATTGCGATGATACTCATATCGTGGGTATTTATTCCACAGACGGTACTTTGCATTCATTGGTACAATTAAATTAAAAAGGTACTTTGTTTAGCAAAGTACCTTTTTTTATAGCTTATCAGGCTTAATAACCGAAATATCAATAATATGCTCATCCTTATTAATACAAATACCATGTACCTGCTTGTATCTGCAGCTTTTAACTACCCATTCAGCATCACTGACAAGGATTTTATCACGTTTATCCATTCTTACAATATTTGATGCGGTCTGCAATATTTTTACAGCATCACGCCCGGATGCAGAATACAGAGAAATATATTTTATCGCTGCATCCTCTGCACTTATTCCCGTTTTATTTATAGCATTTACAATAATCTTTTCAATGTCTTCTCTGGATAATGCATTAAAATAAATCTCAACACATCTTGAACGTATTGCTTCAGGAATTTCTTCCGGTTTTCTTGTGGTTGCACCTATTAGTCTGAAATCAGCAGGAATACCGTTTTTGAAAATATCATGAATATATGTTGGAATTTGTTTGTTCGTGCTCGAATAATATGCACTTTCAAACAAAACCTTTCTGTCCTCCAAAACCTTTAACAATCTGTTCATCTGCATCGCCTGAAGCTCACCTATCTCATCAATAAACAACACACCGCCATGTGCCCTTGAAACTGCACCTTCTTTAGGTTCGGGAACTCCTGCATTACCATATGCACCTGCACCCTGATATATAGGGTCATGCACTGAGCCTATAAGCGGATCTGCAATGCTTCGTTCATCGTAGCGCATTATCGTGGCATCCGCTTCAATGAATTTAGCATCCTTTTTAAACGGTGTGCCCTCGCTTTTTTTTGCTTCATTAAGCGCAATCCTTGCCGCCGCAGTTTTTCCTACACCCGGAGGTCCGTATATGATTATATGTTGCGGATTTTTTCCGCAAAGTGCGGCTTTGAGTGCTTTTATTCCGTCTGCCTGACCTACTATCTCCTCCATGTCATGAGGTCTTACCTGTTCACTAAGCGGCTCTGTAAGAGATACATGCCGCATAAGATGAAGTCTTTCCGCTTGTTTTTTTGATTCCTCATTATTGGCTGTTCCGCCAAAGCTTTCATTTCTGAGCTTTATAAAAAAATATACACCTATTACCATCGTAAAAAAAAGCTGTGCAAACGCACTTAAAGTTGCTATCACATTAATTCCCCCTTGATGTATTAATTGCATTCGTAAATATTTTTTGTCAATAAATTTTAAATATACACGAAAATTTATTTGACAAACATACATTCGTATGTTATAATTAAATTACGAGGTGAGAATTATGGAATTATCGGAAAAATTACGCATTTTGTCGGATGCGGCTAAATACGACGTTTCGTGCAGTTCGTCGGGGTCTTCACGAAAAAACACTCCAGACGGTATTGGTTCTGCCGCAAAAGCAGGAATTTGCCACAGCTTTGCCGCAGACGGACGCTGTATTTCGTTACTTAAAATACTTCTCACAAATTACTGCATTTATGATTGTCAGTACTGCATAAACCGTTCATCAAACGATGTTGAACGTGCGGCTTTTACACCTCTTGAAATAGCCGACCTTACGATAGAGTTTTACAAACGAAATTATATCGAAGGATTGTTTTTATCAAGTGCAGTAATTAAAAATCCCGATTATACAATGGAATTGATTATTGAAGCAATTTCCATACTGCGCTACAGATATAAGTTTAATGGATACATTCACGCAAAGGCTATTCCCGGAGCATCACGTGTGCTTGTTGAAAAGCTCGGACTTATGGCGGACCGTTTAAGCGTAAATATTGAACTCCCCTCCTCCGATTCCCTAAAGACCTTTGCACCGCAAAAAACCAAAGAAAATATTATTACTCCGATGAAGCAAATACAGCAATCCATTACTGAAGCACGTCACGATATGACTCTTTACCGACATGCACCATCTTTTGCACCTTCAGGTCAAAGTACACAGATGATTATAGGTGCATCACCCGAAAGTGATAAAACTATTCTTACTCTTTCGCAAAATCTATATGACAGATTTAAACTCAAAAGAGTTTTCTTTTCGGCATATGTACCGCTCGGTAAAAATCCACTCCTACCCGTAACCGCGCCTCCGCTGCTTCGTGAACACAGGCTGTATCAGGCGGACTGGCTTTTGAGGTTTTATAAATTCCGTGCCGAAGAATTACTTAGCGAAGAGACGCCGAATTTCAGTACACTGATTGACCCGAAATGCGAATGGGCACTAAGGCACATGGAATTTTTCCCTGTTGAAATAAACACCGCACCATATGAAATGATTTTACGAATACCGGGAATAGGTGTGCGAAGTGCACAAAAAATTGTTAAAGCACGAAGATATACCCGACTTTCATTTGAGGATTTGAAAAAAATGCGAATTTCCATGAAGCGTGCAAAATATTTCGTTACCGTAAACGGAAAAACATTTGATAATATGCGAATAAAAAGCGAATACACAGCCGCCGCTCTTCTTGCAATGGAAGGGCATGCACAAGTGAGTTTGTT